>JACCYC010000196.1 GCA_013696665.1 Burkholderiaceae bacterium
GGCAAGGAGAACAAGATCACCATCAAGGCGAACTCGGGTCTTACCGAGGCCGAGATCCAGGCGATGGTCAAGGATGCCGAAGCCAACAAGGCCGAAGATCACAAACGCTTCGAGCTGGCGCAGGCCCGCAATGCCGCCGATTCGAGCGTGCACCAGATTCGCAAATCGTTGAACGAGCATGGTGACAAGCTGGAGCCGAGCGAAAAGGAATCGATCGAAGCTGCGATCAAGGATGTCGAAGAGGCGTTGAAGACCGAAGACAAGGATGCGATCGAGGCGAAGACCGCGGCGCTGATGACTTCATCGCAAAAGCTGGGCGAGAAGATGTATGCCGATGCGCAGCAGGCCGCGGGAGCGGGCGCTTCTGAGCAGGAGACGGCGACGGCCGGAGCTGACGCCAAAAATGATGATGTAGTCGATGCAGATTTCAAAGAGGTCAAGCGCGGTTAACGCAATTCGCACTTAACTCGCCGAGTCAGGCAGCCCTTGGGCGCGTCTGACTCGGCTTTTTGCGTTCGGCGATTTGAGTTGTAGGGACTGAGGGGCAATGGCGAAGCGGGATTATTACGAGGTTTTGGGCGTTGGCAAGGATGCCTCGGAGGAGGACATCAAGAAGGCTTATCGCAAGCTCGCGATGAAGCATCACCCTGACCGCAATCAGAGCAAGGGGGACGAGAAATCTGCCAAGGCATCTGAAGAAAAATTCAAGGAGGCCAAAGAAGCCTACGAGATGCTGTCGGACGGGCAGAAGAAAGCGGCCTATGACCGCTTCGGGCACGCGGGCGTCGACCCCAATATGGGCGGTGCGGGTTTTGGCCGTGGTGGCGCCGATGGCGCCGGGGGTTTTGCAGATGCTTTCGGCGATATTTTCGGCGACATCTTCGGTGCGGGCGCGGCCGGTCGTGCGGGCGGACGCAGCGGCGTCTATCGCGGCGCCGACCTGCGCTACAGCATGGAGCTGACGCTTGAACAAGCGGCCAATGGGTTTGCCACCGACATTCGAGTGCCGAGCTGGGAAACGTGCGAGGTTTGCAAAGGTGTAGGCGCCAAGCCTGGGACGAGTGCCAAGACCTGCGGATCCTGCAATGGATCGGGCAATGTGCGCATGTCGCAGGGTTTTTTTTCCATCCAGCAAACATGCCCGACGTGTCGTGGATCCGGCAAGGTGATTCCTGATCCTTGCACGAACTGTCAGGGCGCAGGCCGCGTCAAGCAAAACAAGGTTCTCGAAGTCAGCATTCCAGCGGGGATCGATGAAGGTCAGCGCATTCGCCTGAGCGGCAAAGGTGAGCCTGGCACCAATAGCGGCCCGCCTGGTGATCTTTATGTAGAGATTCACATCAAGCCGCACGAGGTGTTTCAGCGCGACGGCGATGATCTGCACTGCGAAGTGCCGATCAACTTTCCTGCGGCGACTCTGGGTGGCGAAATTGAAGTGCCAACGCTGGGTGGTAAGGCGAGTATCAACGTCACAGAGGGAACGCAGACCGGAAAGACATTTCGTCTGCGGGGCAAGGGGATAAAGGGCGTGCGAGCCAGTTATCCTGGTGATCTGTATTGCCACATCGTGGTTGAAACGCCGGTGCGCTTGACCGAAAAGCAGAAAAAAATACTACGCGAATTCGATTCAGCGGTGGCCGAGGGCGGCGAAAAGCATTCACCGCGCTCCAGAAGTTTCGTCGACAAGATGAAAGGGTTTTTCACCGCGGAGTGATCGGCTGAGCGCGGCGACTTCCTCGATCAGCGCTTGGGACGCGGTCATCATCGGCGCCGGCGCAGCCGGGATGATGTGCGCTGCTGTCGCCGGTCAACGTGGCCGGCGCGTGCTTTTGATTGAGCACTCGGCGAAGCTCGGCGAAAAAATCCGCATCTCGGGCGGTGGGCGCTGCAACTTCACCAATCTCCACACCCGACCGGAGAGTTTCATTTCGGAAAATCCGCGGTTCGCGCGCTCAGCGCTGGCGCGCTATTCACCTGCTGAGTTCGTCGCACTGGTCCGCAAGCACCGGATCGCCTTTCACGAGAAACACAAAGGGCAGCTTTTCTGCGACGACAGCGCCGAGCAGATCATTGCGCTGCTACGTGCGGAATGCGATGTTGGAAATGTCGAGTGGCGAATGCCCTGCGCGGTGCAGTCGATCGCGCGCGAAGGTGATCGCTTTATTCTTCAGAGTGATGCGGGCAGTCTGCATACGCCGCGTGTCGTGATTGCCACCGGCGGGATGTCCATTCCCAAGATCGGCGCGACCGATTACGGCTACCGGGTCGCTCGTCAGTTCGGTTTGCGTGTCGTCGAGCCGCGTCCGGCGCTCGTACCGCTGGTCTTTGACCCGACACTATGGCAGCCGCTTTCGGCGATGGCCGGCGTCTCTATCGAGGTGCGCGTTCGCGCCGCAGCGGGTAGCTTCGACGAAGACCTGCTGTTTACGCATCGCGGTCTGTCGGGCCCGGCGATACTGCAAATCTCGAGCTACTGGAACCCTCATGAACCGATTCGGATCGATCTTGTACCCGCGGTTGCAGGCGAGGCATTGCCGGAGCAACTGATCGCGCTTAAACGCAGCAGCCGGCAAACGGTCAGCAACACTTTGGCGAAGGTCCTACCTTACCGGCTCGCCGAGCATTGGCTTGGACTCCGAGGAATTGATTCGGGTGAGCGCATTGCCGAGCTGACGGACTCCGTGCTGCGCGACCTTGCAGGCTCGTTGAAAAACTGGCAGCTGACACCATCGGGCACGGAAGGTTATCGAAAGGCCGAGGTCACACGGGGTGGCGTTGCCACGGACGGACTCTCACAGACGTCGTTCGAAGCGAACAAGGTACCCGGTCTGCATTTTATCGGCGAGGTTGTCGATGTGACGGGATGGCTCGGGGGTTACAACTTTCAATGGGCGTGGGCATCCGGCTTTGCCGCGGGCGCTGCCATTTAGAAACAATGAAGCTGAATCGCGACTGCAAGCGGCTTTGTGATTCAGCCCTGCGAAAACGCTTTTTTTAAAGAATCATCTTCGCGCCGGCGATCAACAAAACCGCTGCAAGCGCCTGCCGCATCGCTCGGTTGCCCAGGCGTCGCGACCCATAAGTGGCGCCGACGAAACCGCCGACGATCACAGCGGCCACCCAGTACGGCAGTGCTTCTGGCAGCGACGGTTGACGGCTGAGCAATCCAAGCAATCCTGAAATCGAGTTGACCAATACGAACGCGGCCGTAGGCGCTGCGCTGTCACGCACGCTCGCCCAGCGGGCCAAGACAAGTAGCGGGCTCAAAAAAATTCCGCCGCCGACACCGGTGAGACCCGATAAGAAGCCAATTGCGATTCCAAGAACCAGCGCGAGCACGATAAGCGGCGGGCCTTTTATTTCGCGCGGCGGACCGTCAGCTGCAAGCGTCTCAAGCAGTAGCCGGATTGCAGAGAAGACCAGTACGCAACCGACCAACAGGCCGAACCAGGCGATCGGAAGCTGAATGCGCCCGCCGACGAATGCCATTGGGACAGCGGTGATCGCGAACGGCCAAAAGAGGCGCCAGCGAAATCCGTTGGTGCGCGAAAACTTGTAAAGCGAGATCGATGCAACCGCGATGTTCATTACAAGCGCGGTTGGGCGCATCACCGAAGGGGCGACGCCAAACAAGCCCATCGCCGCCAGATACCCTGAGGCGCCACCGTGTCCGACCGATGAATACAGCATCGCCGCCGCAAAGAACAGCAGACCGAGCCAAACAGCTTCCTGCTGGCCAATCACCATGTTCAACTCGGCGTGTAGGCCAACCGGATATAGATCGGCGCAAAGGGCGCCGCTTGCGTGATATCGATCAGCGCTTCGCGCGCCAACTCGAGCAACGCCAGAAAATGAACGACCGCCACCGCCGTACCTCGTGCGGCGTCGAAAAGATCGCCGAACTCGATGAACCGAGTCCCCTGCAGCTTCTTAAGAATCAGACTCATGTGCTCGCGCACCGACAACTCTTCACGACTGATGTGGTGACGCGCCGTTAGTTGCGCGCGCCTGACGACATCGAGCCACGCATCGCGCAGATCGACCGCGGTAACTTCTGCGAACCGTTTCTCCCACGTCTGCTCGATGGCCGCTGACCCCTGCAGGAAATCGCGCCCCATGCGCGGCAACTGGTCGAGGCGCAACGCGGCGAGCTTGATGCGCTCGTACTCGAGCAGCCTTCGTACAAGTTCAGCGCGTGGGTCCTCCGCCTCATTGTTTTCGGTCTTGCGAACCGGCAACAGCATGCGCGACTTGATTTCTATCAGCAGCGCGGCCATCAGCAGGTACTCTGCTGCAAGTTCGAGATTGTTGTCGCGGATCTGCTCGATGTAGGTCAGATACTGCAAGGTCAACGGCGCCATCGGAATATCGAGGACGTTGAAGTGCTGTTTGCGGATCAAATACAACAGCAGGTCAAGCGGTCCCTCAAACGCCTCCAGAAAGACTTTGAGTGCGTCAGGCGGGATGTACAGGTCATCGGGGAGGCGGAACAAGGGTTCGCCGTACAGCCGAGCCAGCGCCACAGTGTCGAGGGAACCGCTGCGGCGCTCCTCGCTGAAAGCGTCCTGGTGATTCGCCGGCGGTTGAACCGGGGCCAGCTCGAACAATTCAGGCGTGCTCGAGCTCAACTATTCAACCTTGCGGGATGGCAATTTCGACCCATAGGCATACGCCTGATGTGGAACGTCCGACGCTTCATAGCGCCGGTAGATGTCGGGATCAAGATTCTTGTCCCAGAAAATAGCGCGGCCCTCGCGCTGTCCACGCTCGATATCCGGGTTCTGTTCCTTCAGCTCACGCAGGAAGCGCGTGATGTCAGATACGTAAGACCTAAGCATGGGCGAGCCGCCGTTGACGAACAAAGGCGAATACTAAGCGAGCACGCGCGCCGGCTTTGCGCCTCAACTCGCGGCCGCGAGAAGCCGCGCCCGCGAAAGCGCAGCCGGCATGTCGGCAACGATGTTTTCTGCGCCAATGCGGTTGACGAAACCGGAGCGCGTCAGCATCGACAACGGCTGCTCGTGGGGACCTGACAGCACCAGTGTTCCGCCATGGCGCGCGAGTTGTTTACGCAACGCGTCGAGCGCCTCGACTCCGGTTGTGTCGAGCGAAATCAACAGCGCGAGGTCGAACACAATGACATGCGGCGCGTTGCTCCCGGCATAACGCGCCGGATCGGTCACTGCTTCCAGTTTCGACACCGCACCAAAGAATAGCGAACCGAACAGACGGTAAGCCTCGACGCCGTCGGGCATCTGTTCCTCTGCTAGCGCTACTCGCTCAATGCGCGTGATCTGCGAGATGCGGTAGATGAAGAACAGGCTAGCCAGCACAAGCCCGACCTGGACAGCAACGGTAAGGTCGAAAATCACGGTCAGAAAAAACGTCGCGAGCAAAATGGTTCGATACGTGACCGGGAAGTTCTTCAGGCGCGCGAATTCGTGCCACTCACCCATGTTTCGCGCGACCAGCATCAGAATTGCCGCCAGCACCGCGAGGGGAATGTGCGAAGCGAGCGGCGCGGCGATCAGCACGATCGCCAGCAGCGTGGCAGCGTGCACGATCCCGGCCACTGGGCTGACGGCGCCGTTCTCGACGTTGGTCACGGTGCGGGCAATCGTGCCGGTGGCCGGGATGCCACCAAACAGCGGCGTCACGAAATTGGCAATGCCTTGCGCCATCAACTCCTGATTCGGATCATGCCGATCGTCGATCAGCTTGTCGGCAATACGCGCGCACAGCAGCGATTCGATCGCGCCCAGTAACGCAATCGTGATCGTCGGCGCAACCAACTGCTTGACCAGCTCCCACGAGAACGCCGGCAGCGTCAGCGACGGCAGTTCTTGCGGTATCCCGCCAAACTTGCTCCCAATCGTTTCGACAGGTAACTCGAACAGCCACACGCATGCGGTTGCGAGCACAAGGGCGACCAGGGTCCCGGGGAGGTGCCGAACGAAGCGCTGCCCGCGGTGTGCGGCGGCAGGCAGTGAAAGCTTCGGCCAAAGCAGCATCAACGCAAGCGATGCTGACGCGATGCCAAGCGCGTACGGATTGATCGTGTGGAGCGAACGCCCGATCAGCTCGGCCTGTTGGAAGAAATCGGCCGGCATATGCGCGATCGAAAGCCCGAGCAGGTCCTTCAGCTGCGAGACGATGATCAGGACCGCGATGCCGTTGGTAAACCCGATGACGATCGAAACCGGAATGAAGCGAACCAGCACGCCTAGACGAGTCAGTCCCATCAGGAACAGCAACACACCCGCACACATGGTCGAGATCAACAGGTTTGCAAACCCGTATTGCGCAATGATTCCGTAGATGATGACCACGAACGCACCGGCAGGTCCGCCGATCTGCACGCGCGAACCGCCGAGGGCGGAGATCAGGAATCCAGCGATGATCGCCGTGAAAATTCCCTGCTCCGGCTTGGCACCACTGGCGATGCCGAACGCCATCGCCAGTGGGAGTGCAACAATCCCGACTGTCGCACCGGCAGATACATCTTTGAAAAACTTCGCGCGGTCATAGCTCTGCAGCGAATGCCACAGATAGGGTCGGAACGGAGCAAGTTGCAGGCGGGCGAGTCGCGCGCGCAATTGCGCTAACACGGGCTCGCGTTCTCCGTCGCAACGATGCGCGCCACGTGCCGCTCTGCCTTTATCAAGCCGTCGATCGAGAGTTGAATTTTACGCATGCACCAGCCGTGGCTGTAACATCGCTTCGTCACCGCAGCGATCCCAGCCTATGCCAATCATCCGCTCAAACGCCGCGTCACTGTTTGCTGCACTGTGCGCGCTCGTCATCCCGGCGACAGCGGCCGAGCAGCTGCCTTCGGGGGCGCTGCGAGTGCAGCTCGCCGAGATCGTTGATCGCCAGGGTTTTGAGAAGCCGCTCGTCGCCTTCACGATGATGGTGCCGGCGGGCTGGCGGTATGAAGGGGCGGTGGACTGGAAGCCCGGTGCCCAGTGCGCCACTGCGTACCAGCCGAGGTTGCGCGCGCAGGCGCCCGATGGCAGCGCCGCGATCGAACTGTTACACGGAGAGGGTTGGGGGGCCAATAGCTTCGGCCCGCAATCCGGTGGCTGCCCGCACGGTACGTTCCGCAACGCGCAGGAATATTTGAATACCTGGATGCAGCGGCATCGCCCCGGCGCGCGCTGGATCGACTATCGGCCGCGACCCGACAGGTCAAACGCGGGAATGCAGCAAAACATGGCAGGCGGGGGCTTCTTCAAGAGCTGGTTCGAGACAGGACAGGCGCTGATCGGCTACTCGCAGAACGGACGCGAAATGCGCGAGTCACTGGCCGTGTCGATTACCTTTTCCCAGTCGCAGATTGCCGCCGTCGGAGGGCGGATGATGCAATCGATCAGCGGGCAATCGTACGGCGTTCTTGCCTGGCGGGCGCCGGAAGGTCAGCTGGACTTCCGACAGTTCGACGCGGTCTGGCAGACGCTGCGCCGAGGCGAGGCGTGGAATGCACGCATCACCGCCGCCGAAAACCAGATGGCGCAAGATAACGCGCGGACGCAGGCGCAAATCAGCCAGATCCAGGCGCAGACGTCGCGCGACACGCTGGCAGAGATCGCCAAGCGCGGCCAGATCCGTGCGCAGACCCGGGCAGAGATTTCCGACATGCAGAACCGCGGTTACGCAGCGCGCGATGCGTCTACCGATCGAATGCAGCGTGACAACATCAAGACGATTCGTGAAGTTGAAACTTACCGCGAGCCTCGCAGCGGCGGCGTGGTCGAACTGCCAAACCACTATCGGCACGCCTGGCAACTGAAGGACGGCACCTATGTGCTGACCGACAGCCAGGCGTTCGATCCCGGTCGTGATCTCGGCATCGCGGGTGAGCGCCTGAAAGTGGTCAGGTGAGGAAAGCACACGATGCACGCCTTTAAGTTTTTTGTCTTTGTTGGACTGGCAGCGAGTTGCGCGCTGCAGCTGGCATCCGCGCAGAACAGTTTTGGCGGCCCGCCGACGCCACCCGCACCGCCACCCTCGAAGGGAGTCAGGCCCGACGCAATGTCTGCTGGCGCTGCCACTGACGTCGAGCGGAAAGACTTTGGAGTGGCGGCCAAGAGTCAGCTGCACGACGGCGCAATGCATGGGCCGACGCCCGTGTCGATTCCCGGCGCGCAGGTCATCACGACGCAGGCGCTGGTCGAGATGCGCCGCGCTGCGAACTCGCGCGTGTTGGTGTTCGACGTACTCGGCGGCCCCGAAGCGTTGCCCGGTGCACTGGCTGCGGTGCCGGCGCATCGTCCAGGTTCGTTCGACGATGCTACGCAAAAAGAACTTGGCCAGTATCTGCAGCAGGTCACACAGGGAAGCAAGGACGTGCCAGTCGTGTTCTATTGCCAATCCGTTGAATGCTGGATGTCTTACAACGCGTCGTTGCGCGCAGTCAAATTGGGTTATTCGCGCGTGCTGTGGTACCGCGGAGGCATCGAAGCGTGGAAGCAGGCGGGGCAGCCCGTGCAGGCCATGCACGGCCCAATGCGCTGAGCTACTTGACGCGCATGCCGGGCTGCGCGCCCGTGTGCGGGTCGAGCAGATAGATTCCCGGATGTTGCTTCTCGTCGCCGTGACTGGCGGCGAGCACCATGCCTTCGCTGACGCCGAACTTCATCTTGCGAGGCGCCAGATTGGCAACCAGCACGGTGAGTTTGCCGACCAAGTCTTCCGGCGCGTACGCCGACTTGATTCCCGAAAACACGTTGCGGTGACGGCCCTCGCCGGCGTCGAGCGTCAGCCGCAACAGTTTGTCGGAGCCTTCAACGTACCCCGCGTCGACGATCTTTGCGATTCGGAAGTCGATCTTGCTGAATTCGTCGATCGTTATTGCATCGCTGATTGCAACTCCTCCGGGCAGGGGGGGCGCTTCCGCAGGCGCGGCGGGCGATTCGAAAAGTGCATCGAGCTGTTTCGCGTCTACACGGGTCATAAGATGTTTATACGGTGTGATATGCAGAGGCAATGAATCCGCGTCGGACCAGACGAAATCTCGGTCCAGTCCAAAGAACTCGCGCGCAATGCGCTGCGCAGTGGCAGGCAAGACAGGGGCGAGGCAAACCGACAGCACTTTGAAGCCGTGCAGCGCGCTTGAACAGATGTGCTGCAAATCGGCGTGCCGAGCTGGCTCCTTCGCAAGCTTCCACGGCTCGGCTGCATCGAACGCCTCGTTGATGCGGTCCGCGGCCGCCATCACGTCGCGCAACGCTTTGCCGAACTCGCGCGCCTCGATGGCCTCGGCCACCAGCGTCGAGGTCGCGCGCGCCGCGTCGAGGAGCGATCGTTCGTCTCGGTAAGCCAGCTGCCCGTCAAAGTGTTTGCCGATAAAACTGGCGGCGCGGCTCGCGATGTTGACGTACTTGCCAATCAGGTCGCTGTTGACCCGCAGCATGAAGTCGTCGGGATTGAAGTCGATGTCTTCCACCCGGCCGTTCAGTTTCGCCGCGACGAAATAGCGAAACCACTCCGGATTCATGCCGACTTCGAGATAGCGCAATGGATCGATGCTGATGCCGCGGCTCTTGCTCAGCTTCTCTGCGTTCAGCGTCAGAAAGCCGTGCACGTAGATCGAGTCGGGCACCTTGCGGCCGGAAGACTTCAGCATCGCCGGCCAGAAAAGTGTGTGGAAGTAAATGATGTCCTTGCCGATGAAATGAATCTGCTCGACATCGTCGGCCGCCAGAAACTCGTCGAAGCTGCGCAGCTCGCCGTTCGCGCGCGCCTTACCTTGATCGAAGTAGGCGTTAAGTGAAGCGAGGTAACCGATCGGTGCGTCGAACCACGTGTAGAAATATTTTCCCGGCGCATCGGGAATCGGAATGCCGAAGTACGGCGCGTCGCGTGAGATGTCCCAGTCGGCTAGGCCTTTGCCCGCGGTGCCCAGCCATTCCTGCGTCTTGGCATAAACCTCGGGCTGCAGGCGTGGCTCGCCGTGGCGATTGGTCTGCGTTGTCCATTCACGCAGGAAGTTGACGCAGCGCGGATCCGAGAGCCGAAAGAAAAAGTGCTCGGACGACTTCAACTCGGGTCGCGCGCCGGTCAGCACCGAGTATGGATCGATCAGATCGGTCGGCGCGTACGTGGAACCGCACACCTCACAGTTGTCGCCGTACTGATCCTTCGCGCCGCACACCGGGCACGTGCCCTTGATGTAGCGGTCCGGCAGGAACATGCCTTTAACCGGATCGAAGAACTGCTCGATCGTGCGCGTCGAAATGAAGTCGTTCGCCTTCAGCGCCGAATAGATCGACAGCGACAGCTCGACGTTTTCCGGCGAGTCGGTCGTATGCCAGTGATCGAACGCGATGTTGAAGCCGTCGAGATACTGCTGGCGCGCATCACGCATCTCGTCGATGAACTGGCGCGGCGTTTTGCCGGCGCTTTCCGCCGCGATCATGATCGGCGCGCCGTGCGCGTCCTCGGCGCACACAAAATACACCTCGTGACCACGCATCTTCTGAAATCGCACCCAGATGTCGGCCTGGATGTATTCCATGATATGGCCGATGTGCGGACGCCCGTTCGCGTACGGCAGGGCGGTGGTGACGAACAAACGACGTTTCATCGAGCGCGCGATTGTACGGCGCGGTTGTGATCCTAGAACTTATGCGTGAGCGACACGCGCTAGCGGCGTTTTTCGCTCGGGTGAAAATGCCTATCGGCGACGCCTTCCGGAGGTTTCACCCTTAGCGGCGATTCATACAACTGAGCTGATTGGCCTTCGTGCTGTTACGACAATGCGGATATGCCCTGTGGGACGACGTGCCGGCGGATCCCATTTGCGAGGGTCTGCATCCTCGTTTTCATGGAGGGCGCGCGCGCGTCATTCGCATGTAATCTGTCCAGACGGGCGACGCTCGAAAATCATTACACCAAGGAGACAATCATGAAACGGATCATGCGGACACTCGTTGCGCTCACGGCGGTGGCGTTTGCGGCCGGCACGATGGCGCAGGAAATCAAGATATCGCATCAGTTCAAGGCGAATACCGACGGCCGCGACCAGGCCACGCGAGTGTTCGTGAAAGAGGTCAACGCGCTCGACCCTAACCTCAAGTTCCGGATCTACCCGTCACAGTCGCTCGGTATCAAGCCGGTGGCGCAGCTCGACGCCCTGCAAAACGGCACGCTCGAGATGGCGGTGTTTCCGATGTCGTACGCGGTCGGCAAGGCGCAGGAATTCTCGATCACGATCATGCCCGGCACGATTCCGACGCTGGATTACGCGATGAAACTGAAGGGCACGCCGTTTCACAAGAAGTTGCAGGACCTGGCGCACGCGAACGGCATTCATATCGTGACCTGGTGGTGGACTCCTGGAGCGTTCGCCAGCAAGAACCGGGAGATCACGATGCCGAAGAGCGTCGACGGGATGAAGATGCGCGCGGCCGATCCGACGTTCGAAGCGATGCTGCGCGCTGCCGGCGCCTCGGTCAGCAACATGGCGTCAACAGAACTTTACCCCGCACTGCAATCGGGCGTGCTCGATGGCGCGCTGACCTCGGCTGAAACCTTCGTCAGCATGCGCCTGTACGAACAAACCAAATTTACGACCACGCCGGGCCAGTATGCATTGTGGATGCTGCTACAGCCGCTGGTCATGTCCAAGCAGCACTGGGACAAGCTGACGCCTGCGCAGCAAAAGATATTCGAGCAGGCGGCGGAAAAGTCCGATGTTTACTTTCTCGGCTTGCAGCGAGATGCGGTCAAAGACATGGAAGAGGCCTTCAAGAAGTCCGGGGCGAAAGTGCACCAGATGACTCAGGCCGAATACGCGCAGTGGTTGGCGCTCGCCAAGGAAACCGCGTGGAAGGAGTTTTCCGCCAAGTCGCCGCAAGCCAAGGAGCTGCTCGACTCGCTGCTGGCCGTCAAGTAATAAGATCCATAGCGTGTGACCTTGGGTGCCGCGGCGTGCACACTTTGCGCCGCGGCTTTTGTTTTCGGGGAATGCAGCGATGAGCGGATTCGTACGCGCTGTGGACCGTTTGAGCGTGTTCTGCGCGGTCGTTGCGGCCGGGATGCTCGCGCTGGCTGCGCTGATCGTGACCTGGAGCGTGATCTACCGGGCGATGGGTGCGTCGACCTTCTGGGAGATCGAGTTCTCGGTCTTCATGATGGTCGCGTCGCTGTTTCTCGCCTCACCGTACTGCCTGGCCACCAACGGCCATGTCAGCGTAGATCTGCTGGCGCACTACCTGCCCGCACGCGGCGCGCGCATTCTGGGCGTTGTCGTCGCCGTGGTCGGCCTTGGGGTGTGCCTGTATCTGACGTGGCGCGGCGCCATTTTGACCACCGAAGCGTTTGACACGGGTCTTCGTACCGAAAGCAGCTGGGCGCCGTACAAATGGCTGTTGTACGTGTCAATGCCGGTCGGACTCGGGCTGACTGCGCTGCAGTACGTTGCCGAACTGATGCGCCCGTCGAGCGGTGTGATCGGGCCGCAGTAATGAACGAAATTCAGATCGGCCTGCTGATTCTGATCGTTACGTTGTTTGTGCTGTTTTCCGGTCTTCCGATCGCGTGGGGCCTGCTGCTGGTTGCGGTCGGCTTCCTGCTGGTATTTCAGGGGCCGGCCAGCTTGCAGAACGTTGCCCTGTTGATGATGGACGAGCTCGCCTCGTTCGCGCTTCTGACGATCCCGCTGTTCGTACTGCTGGGAGCGGCGATCGGCGCCAGCGCCGCCGGCAAGGACATTTATGAATCGTTGCATCGCTGGCTCGACCGCGTGCCCGGCGGGCTGGTGATCGCCAATATTCTCGCCTGCGGCGTGTTCTCGGCAATTTGCGGTTCATCGCCGGCAACGGCCGCTGCAATCGGCAAGGCGGGCGTCCCGGAGATGATCCGGCGCGGCGTGCCGCCGGCGCTGGCCACTGGTTCGGTATGCGCGGGTGGCACGCTCGGCATTCTGATCCCGCCGTCGATCACGATGATCCTGTACGGCATCGTTACCGAGACGTCGATCGGCCGGCTGTTTCTGGCTGGCGTGGTCCCGGGCGCGCTGCTGGTGCTGCTGTTCTCCGCGTACGCGTGGATCGCCACCCTGCGAGCGCTGAAGGCGACCGATGAAGCGCCCCCGGTGCCATATACGCTGCGTCAGAAATTTGAAGGTCTGGGGCGGGTCGCGCCGTTTATTGCGATTGTCCTTGCGATCGCCTATTCGATGTATGGCGGGCTCGCCACACCTTCCGAAGTGGCGGCGATCTCTGCCGTGCTGGCGCTGATACTAGTGGTCGTGATCTACCGGACGTGGCGTGCCCGCGATCTGTGGATCATTTTCCGCGCCACGGTGCGTGAATCGACGATGATCCTGATGATCATCGGCGCCGCTGCGGTGTTCAGCTACATGATGTCGCTGCTGTATGTGACGCAGTCATCGGCGCAGTGGCTGGTGGACCTGAATCTGAACAAGTGGGCGCTGATGATCTCGATCAATGCCTTTCTGCTGCTGGCCGGCTGCTTCCTGCCGCCGGTCGCCATCATTCTGATGCTAATGCCGATCCTGACGCCGGTGCTCGAGGCGCAGGGTTTCGACCTGATCTGGTTTGCCGTGATCCTGACCATCAACATGGAAATCGGGCTGATCACTCCGCCGGTAGGACTCAACCTCTACGTGCTCAAAGGCGTTGCGCCCGATGTACCGTTGACCACGGTGCTCAAAGGTTCGATCCCCTTTGTGCTGATCATGCTGGCCTTCATGGTGGTACTGGCAATCTTTCCGGAGATTGCGCTGTGGCTGCCGAATCAGATGATGGGTCGCTGAGCCTGAATGCTGAAAACCGATATCGCGCTGGTTGGCACCGGCGTTCCGGGACTGGTTGCCGCCATTGGCTTCGCACAGCAGCGATCAATTGCGCATTGCTGACCGCCGCACTGGCTGCGTCGGGGGTGCCGACCGCGTTGCCGTAGTGGCCGGTGACCCCGACTCTGTCGAGACTCTGACCTGCTGCGCGGTTGCGCCGGGGGCGGAACCACCAACGAAGCGGTGATCGCGGTCGGATCGCGAGTGGCCGGTGGCATGGCGCCCTGGAGAATCGTGGAGAACAATTATCGGTACGGTAGGGACAGGGTAAGGATTGGATGCGCAAGCGACTGAGCCGCGTGTTGGGCGTGCTGCGCGTTCGCGTGCATACTTGGCTCAACTATGAGCGTAACCATTGAGCGAGCGCAGCAGGCGCTGCAAGGGGTCATCGATCCCAATACCGGCAAGGATCTGATGTCGTCGCGCTCCGCGCGCAACGTTCGCGTCGACGGCGCCGATGTAAGCGTTGACGTCGAGCTGGGTTATCCCGCGGCGAGTCAGATCGAACCGATCCGCCGTGCCGTGATCGACGCGTTAAAGGCCGCGGGCGCAGCCAACGTCAGCGCCAACGTAACGATGAAGATCGTTGCACACACGGTGCAGCGTGGCCTGAAGGTGATGCCTAACATCAAGAACATCGTCGCGGTCGCCTCGGGCAAGGGCGGCGTTGGCAAGAGCACCGTAGCCGCGAATCTCGCGCTGGCGCTGGCATCCGAAGGCGCCAAGGTGGGCGTGCTCGATGCGGATATTTACGGGCCAAGCCAGCCCACGATGCTTGGCATTACGGGTCGTCCGGTGACCGTCGACAATCGCACGCTCGAGCCGATGGAAAACCACGGCCTGCAGATGAGCTCGATCGGTCTGCTGATCGACGCCGACCAACCGATGGTGTGGCGCGGCCCGATGGTCACGCAGGCGTTACAGCAGTTGCTGACGCAGACCAATTGGCGCGACCTTGACTATTTGGTCGTCGACATGCCGCCGGGCACGGGTGACATCCAGCTGACGCTGTCGCAGCAGGTCCCGGTGACCGGCGTGGTGATCGTCACGACCCCGCAGGACATCGCGCTGATGGATGCGAAAAAGGGATTGAAGATGTTTGAGAAGGTCGGCGTTCCGATCCTCGGCATCATCGAGAACATGGCGGTGCATGTGTGCGGCCAGTGCGGTCACGCGGAGCATGTGTTTGGCTCCGAAGGCGGACAGAAAATGGCCACCGAGTACGGCGTCGATTTTCTCGGCAGCCTGCCGCTCGACATTCGTATCCGTGAACAGGCTGATTCCGGGCGTCCGACGGTCATCGCTGAGCCCGACAGTGCGATCGCGCAGAGCTACAAAGAGATCGCGCGCAAGGTCGCGGTGCGTATCGCCGAAAAGGCGAAGGACATGTCGCTCAAGATGCCGACGATCAAAGTGTCCAACACCTGACAGACGTTTGCGTTGATGAAACGGCGACGCTGTTCGACCCGGATCACATTGGTACTGATCGGCACCGCCGCATTGGGTGGATGCAATCAACAGCAGGTGCCGTCGGCGCGTGATCAGTACGCTTCGGCGGAAGATTGTGCTGCCGATTGGGGACGCCCCGAGAGTTGCGAGCGCGTCCAGAGCTCCGGGGTTCCGGGCGGCTTCCTCTTCTGGGGGCCCGCGTACGCAGCGGGCGCGCGCGCGAATGCGCTGAACGAGGCCCGGCGAGCGGGCAATCCGAATCTGGTCAACCCTGCGAGGCAAGGTCGCTCAATCAGTTCGTCGCCGGTACCGACGGCGCGTGGTGGCTTCGGCTCGTCGTCGCGATCGTTTTCTGCCGGTGGTTGATGCGCCGCGAGTTGCTCACGCCGCGTGCCGACTGGGCAGCGCAAATGGATTCGATCGGATTTACCTACCACTCGATCGACGGCACGTACTGGGATGAGTCGCGTTGTTATGTATTCGCCGAGTCGCAAATTGATGCGCTCGAGAGCGCGACGGCTGAACTGCATCAGATGGCGCTGAATGCAGTACAACACGTGATCAGCACCCGACGTTACGCAGAGTTTGCGATCGCTGCTGAGTGGCAGGATGCGATCGAGCAGAGCTGGAACGCGTTTCGCAGCGGGCGCCCTGATGGGTTCACGCTGTTCGGCCGGATGGACCTGTCATACGACGGCAAGGCCGCGTCGAAGCTTCTTGAATACAACGCTGATACGCCCACCGCATGCCTGGAGGCGAGCGTCGCGCAATGGCAATGGCTGCAGTCTGTGCGACCTTCTGCGGACCAATTCAACTCGTTACACGAGCAACTGATCGCCGCGTGGAAAGCGATGAAAGTTGAGTCGAGTGTTTCGCGGCTGCATTTCGCAGCGGTGGCGGATAGCAGCGAAGACTGGGGCAACCTGGAATATCTGCGCGACACTGCGATGCAGGCGGGTTGGCAAACGATCGCGTTGCCGGTTGCGCGGATCGGCTGGAACGGGACCCGGTTTGTTGACGAGTTCAATGTGCCGATCGACTGCCTCGTCAAGCTTTACCCATGGGAGTGGCTGGTGCGCGAAGACTTTGGGCCCGCGATCGCGCGCGGTTCGACGAGCGTGATTGAACCCGCGTGGAAGATGCTGCTGTCGAATAAGGCAATCCTGGTTGTGCTTTGGGAGTTGTATCCCGACCATCCCAATTTGCTGCCCGCCTATTTCGAGCCCGCACTGCTGGGAGCAAGTTATGTAAAGAAGCCATTGCTCGCGCGCGAAGGCTGCAATATTTCGTTGGTGATCGAGGGGACAGCGCACGAGACGACGGGCGAGTATGGCGGCGAGGGCTATGTGTATCAGGCGCTTGCGCCACTGCCGAAGTTTGGCGACGACTACGCGTTGATCGGCTCGTGGATCGTCGGGGCCGAACCCGCGGGCATCGGAATCCGCGAAGATGCCACGCCGATCACTCGCAACACGAGTCGATTCGTTCCGCACTATTTTGAATAATCGGAAAATGAAAATTCCGCGAAGCAAATTCAGCGAGCTGAATTGCAGAGGAGAAGTGCATGAGAAATGATGCGTTCGAAACGCTTGCGGGGCTGCCGTATTTCGCAGCCTTCTTCGGCACCTCGTTGCTGTTGCTGACGATCTGCCTTGCGCTGTATGTTGCCATCACGCCGTATCCCGAAGTGCGACTGATCCGTGAGGGCAACGTCGCTGCCGCAGCGTCTCTCGGCGGCGCAATCATCGGATTTGCATTGCCGCTCGCCAGCGTCGTGGTCAACAGCGTCTCTTTGCTCGACATGCTGCTCTGGTCGGCAATTGCGCTGCTGGTGCAGCTCGTTGCGTTCGCGGGTGTGCGACTGATGGTCCCCGCGATCGGCCTCCATGTGCGCGAGGGTCAGGTCTCGAGCGGAATTTTTCTCGGCGCGGTGGCGATCGCACTCGGAATTCTGAATGCGGCGTCGATGACCTACTGACAGGGCGCATCGCTTAGATTTGAAGCTGTTCAACTGCAGATTGAAGGAGAAGAACTTATGACGAGTCAATCGAAGCCACGACCCGACGGCTATCACACCGTTACTCCCTACATGGCAGTGCGCGACTGCATGGGCGCGATCAATTTTTACACGCGGGCGTTCGGCGCGGAGAAGACGATGCAGCTCGACATGCCCGATGGAAAAATCGCACATGCCGAAATTCGGATCGGCGATTCGACCCTGATGATGTCGGAAGAAAACGAGGAGTGGGGCAACAAGAGCCCGCAGGCGCTGGGCGGCTCGCCGATGTTTTTGATGATCTACGTGCCCGACGTCGATGCTGCGTTCAAGAAAGCGATCGCGGCAGGGGCAACAGAGGTGCGGGCGGTGGCCGATCAGTTTTATGGCGACCGCTCGGGCACCTTGAAAGATCCGTACGGTTATCAGTGGACACTGTCCACCCATATCGAGGACGTATCGCAGGAAGAAGCGCAGCGCCGGATGGAAGCGGAGTTCAGCCAGCAATAATCTGCTGCATGCGCGGCGATCAAGTGGCGTCAATACAATCCGCGCATGACGCCGTCTGTTGCACCCGACCCGCCGGAGGTACCCCTTACCGCGTGGGCGCCGCTACGGCGGCCCGTGTTTCGGCTGTTGTGGGTGACCTGGCTCACCGCCAACATCGGAATGTGGATGAACGACGTCGCCGCGGCGTGGCTGATGACGACGCTGACCACTTCAACCGTGATGGTGGCGCTCGTGCAGTCGGCGTCTGTGCTGCCGGTGGTTCTGCTGGGCCTGCCGAGTGGGGCGCTGGCCGACCTGCTGAACCGCCGCAGCTGGTTCATGTTCACCCAGTTCTGGGTCGCGGCAAACGCTTTGATTTTGTGCGCCGTACTGGCGACCGATTCGATGACGGC
The DNA here is from genome assembly GCA_013696665.1 of Burkholderiaceae bacterium. GTDB lineage: Bacteria > Pseudomonadota > Gammaproteobacteria > Burkholderiales > Burkholderiaceae_F > JACCZX01. Next base: position 18,167 of record JACCYC010000196.1, read on the forward strand.
GCCGTTGCTGCTGGCGCTGACATTTGGCAACGGGATCGGCTTGGCGATGCGCTGGCCCGTGTACGCAGCGATCGTCCCCGACCTGGTCCCGCGGCGCGAGCTTGCGACTGCGGTCGCTCTCAATGGTATTGCGATGAACACTTCGCGCGTCATCGGCCCGGCGATTGCGGGCGCGCTGATCGCCAGTCTCGGCAGCGCTTACGTATTTCTGGCGAATGCGGTGCTCTCGCTGATCGCGGGTTTCGTCATCATGCGGTGGCGGCTCGAAACGAAACCGACCGTTCTGCCGGGGGAGCGGTTCATCGGGGCGATGCGGGTCGGCGTGCAATACGTCGCGCAATCGAGTTTGATGCGCGCGGTGCTTTTAAGAATTGCCATTTTCTTTATGCAGTCAACTGCGCTGTTCGCGTTGCTGCCGATCGTGGCGAGGGATTTGCCCGACGGCGGCGCGTGGGCTTATACGGCACTGCTTGCATCGCTGGGCATCGGTGCGATTGCAACCGCTTTCTGGCTGCCGCGGCTGCGGGTTCTGATTACCCGCGACGGCCTGTTGCGTGGGGGACTGCTGCTCCAGGCTGCTGCGATGGTCGCAGTCGGATTTGCTCCTAATGTGTGGATAGCGTTGCCGGCGATGATGCTGGCGGGCGGTGCGTGGCTGGCGACGGTCAACACATTGACGGTTGCATCGCAATTGTCGTTGCCCGACTGGGTGCGCGCGCGCGGCATGTCGATCTACATGATGACGATGATGGCATCGACCTCGGCGAGCGCAGCGATCTGGGGCCAGGTGGCAAGCCTGATTGGCGTGCCATGGACGTTCGTTGCAGCCGCGGCGGCTGGCATTGCGTTGTGGATTTCGGTCGGGCGCTTGCACTTTGCATCCGAGGAGCGCGACCTGACGCCGGCTCGAATACTGCAGGAGCCGGTGCCCGCGTTTCCGATCGAACACCGGATGGGTCCGGTGATGGTGACCGTTGACTACCGGATCGATGTCGCGCGCGCGGCCGAGTTCGCCGCCGTAATGCGCGAAAGCCGTGGCAATCGATTGCAGATGGGCGCATTGTCATGGGGGCTGTTCCAGGACACCAGCGAACCGGGTCACTACATCGAGTATTTTCTTGACGAATCATGGGCGGATCATCTCCGCCGCTTTGACCGCTTTACGACCGCGGACGCGGATCTGCGTGAGCGCCGGTACGCCTTCCACCTCGGTGCCGAGCCGCCAAAGGTTTCGCGCTACGTCGCCGAAGCACTTGACCGATAGCGGGTGAGTAAAAAAACATGAGGGTTGAGCCCTGGAACCCCGCGCTTGCGCCGCGCGATACCGAACTCGTGCAAGCGATCGAAAGTCGCCGCGGCGGCGCCTTGTTGAACCTCGACCGCATGCTGCTCTGGTCCGAGCCTCTGGCACGAGGCTGGAATGTTTACCTTCGCGCGCTCAGACAGGAACTTGCGCTATCGCCCCTGCTGCGGGAACTTGCGATCTGTGTCGTTGCGAAGATAACCGGAGCAGAGTACGAGTATCACCAACATGCGCCGGAGTTGAAGAAAGCAGGCGCCAGCGATGCGCAACTGGGCGCGCTCGAAGATCCGGATGGCGCCTCCGCCAGTGATCTGTTCAATGGCCTTGAGCAAGCCGTGATTCGATTTGCAATTGCCAGCACGCGCGAGGTGCGGATCTCGAACGTAGTATTCGATTCGCTGAAGCAGCAGATGTCGCAAACCGAACTCGTCGAGCTGGTTGCAGTGACCGCCGCCTACAACATGGTTGCCCGGTTCCTGGTTGCGCTGCAGGTCACGCCCGAATTGGCGCCCAACACTTGATTAGTTGCCAGCCGTGATCTGATTTTGTTTGACGATCTTGGCCCAGCGATCCACTTCCTTCTGCATGAACGACTTGATTCGGCGGGTCCTTGACCCGTGACCGTCATGCCTTGCGCGGCGAGCCGCTCTGACACCGCCGGATCTTTCAGCACTTTTTGAATTTCGCTGCTCATCCGTTCAACGAGTTCAGGGGGCGTCTTCGCGGGGGCGATCACGCCCCAATACGCGAGGGCTTCGAAATTCTTGATGCCTGTTCAGCCAACGTCGGCGTATCAGGCAAACTCGCGTGGCGCTTGGCGCCAGTTACCGCCATCGGTTTAACGGTGCCTGCCTTCACGTGCGGCAGCATCAGGAAAACGGTGCCGATGGCCGGCGGGACATGCCCCGCGACGGTGTCATTCATCAGCGGACCGCCGCCGCGAAACGGCACATGCGTCCACGCCCATCCGGCCTGCTGGCCAGCCTGAATCATTGCGAGATGCCCCAGGCTCAGCATCCAAGGTCTCCTATGAATTTTTTGCTGAAACAGATTCGCAGAACGTTTGTATTAAAAAATGGCACCGCGAGCGTCTATGCGCCACACGGCTTCTACTCGATCGTTTCGTACGGCGACGATCCAGTCGTG
>JACCYC010000236.1 GCA_013696665.1 Burkholderiaceae bacterium
GCGATCAGAATTGCACTGATCGTCATCACCACCAGCAGCTCGACCAAAGTGAAACCGCGCGAATGCATTGATAACCCTCCAGGCGACGGAGCTTATCCAGACGGCCAGGACAAAGCGCGCTGATACCGCCCAGTGGAATCCCTCCCGCGACGAGCGGGCCATGCCAAGTTCCGTGCTGATAGGCGCTGAGTCGAACGGATGAATTAAGGCGCTCGCGCCGACCACTTCGATCGACCGCGTGGAAGCACGCTAGTCCGGCGGCACTAGCGTGCTCAGCGACCGCCAAAACGCCGTGGATCTTCCTCGACCGCGGTGCTGACGACGGTTCCGCTCTCGTCAAAAGTCACCACGAACATGCGCGTATCAACCCGATCGTTGAAATGCCATTCCCAAGTCGTCTGGCGCTTCAATGGATTTTTTTTTGCGTGCCCAGGCCTGCCCAGGGCAACCAGCACGTCCCTCTCCTTCATACCGGGCGTGATTCGATCAAGGTTGGAACGCGCCAGCAGATCTTCGCGACCGAGATACTTACCGTCCGCTCCGATCTTCATCAACAGCGTGTGCGGACCCTCGGGTCCTAGCGGATAAACCAAGCCTTTGCCGCCCGCTACATCGCGAACGGCCGTAGGCTCGCCGAATAGCTGCCGGACTTCCTGCTCGGTCGACTTGCCTTCAGTGAGACGCGCGAGCCGCAGGTCTTCATACGCTCGCCCACTTGAATCGCAAGCCGATATTGCGAATGCAGCCACCGCGCCGCAAACCGCAATCCAGCGTCGCAGTCGAAAATGAACTGATCCAACCATCGCGCAATTAGCTTACACAGACATACCAGCACGACGACAGCGCAAATGCCCCGTGAAAGAGCATTTATTCGACACTGACCGAGATTCCTCGACGCGCCGTCGCTGCTTGCTGAAAGATACGACGCAGGGATTCGGCATCGCCCTCGTCGATTGCACGCTGCAGTTCGGTGAGCAACTCGCGATGGGTGCGCAGCTCGCTCGAAATCGCAGAGCGGTTGGAAATGCAGATGTCGCTCCACATCGAGGGACTCGAAGCCGCGATGCGGGTGAAGTCGCGAAAGCCCGCTCCGGCGAACGCAAACTTCCGCTCGGCATCCTTGTCAGATGCAATCTGCGCAACCAAGGCAAACGCCAGCAGATGAGGCAGGTGGCTGACTGCCGCAAATACGCGGTCATGCTCTTCCGAACTCATTTGCTCAACAGTGCATCCGATGTCGTTCCACAACGATTCAACCTGTCGCAGGGCGTTCAAATCCGCATCTGCCGATGGCGTGATGATGCAGACGGCGCCGCGAAACAGCGCGGAATGGGAATACTCAAGCCCGGAGCGCTCGGACCCGGCGATCGGGTGAGCGGGTACGAATCGCTCAAAGACGCCGGCAAGTTCGGCGCGCGCCGCTTCGATAACACCGGTCTTCGTACTTCCAACATCGGTGATGATCGCTGCACTGCGCAAGTGCGGTGCAATCTCGCGCAACACGGCTCTGATGCCCCCCACCGGGGTCGCAATCATCACAAGATCTGTGTTTGCAACCGCATGCGCTGCAGAGAAGGCGATGTCGTCGATCACGCCAAGTTCGAGCGCTCGCTGCAACGCCTCCGGTTGCGTATCGAACCCGACGATGCGGTTTACGCGGCCGGCCGCGCGCACCGCTCGCGCAAACGAGCCTCCAATCAAGCCAACGCCGATCAGCGCGAGGTTCATGCGCGCGCGGTTTCGGGTGCAGCATGGAGCGCAACTTTTAGCGCCGTCAAAAAGCGCGCGTTCTCCGTCTCCAATCCCACGGTGACTCGCAGCCACTCAGGCAGCCCGTAGTTCGCAACCGGCCGAACAATCACGCCCTGCTTTAGCAAAGCCTCATAGACGCGCGCTGCCGCGCCCACTTTGACCAACAGAAAGTTTCCGAAACCTGGGACAAACGCAAGGCCCAACGCGTGAAACTCCTCACCTAGCTGCGCCATTCCAGCGCGATTGAGTCGGTAACTTTCGTCGAGGAACGCATCGTCTTCCAACGCCGCAACCGCCGCGGCCTGCGCAACTGCGTTGACGTTGAATGGCTGACGAACGCGATTGAGCAGTTCCGTCAGCTGCGGCTGCGCAAGCCCGTAGCCCACACGCAGCCCCGCAAGCCCATAGGCTTTGGAAAATGTGCGCGAGAGCAGCACGTTCGAATACTCCCGGGCCAGCAGAACACTGTTGGAGCGCCGTTCTAACGGCAGATACTCGTTGTAAGCCTCGTCAATGACGGTGACGACGTGCGCCGGCACGCGCGCCAGAAAATCCTCTACATCTCGCGCGGCCTGGTGTGTGCCGGTTGGATTGTTCGGATTGGCGATGTACACCACCGCGGTGTCAGCTTCAATCGCGGCGAGCATTGCATCAAGATCGTGTGCAAGCTCTTTTGCTGAAGCGACGAGCGCACGCGCGCCGCGCGCCTGCGTCGCCAATGCGTAAACAGCGAATGAATGTTGCGAAAACACGCAGCTGCGGCCCGGCGCAAGCAACGCGCCCGCTGCAAGTTCAAGGATATCGTTGCTGCCGTTGCCTAACGTGATCCACTCGACCGGAACGTCCAGCTTTGACGACAGCGCTTTCTTTAACGCAAAGCCATTGCTGTCGGGATAACGGCCAAGCTCCTGGACTGCTGCAGCCATCGCGCGTTGGGCCGACTCAGGCATGCCACGCGGATTTTCATTCGATGCAAGTTTTATGATCGAGCTTGGCTCGAGTCCGAATTCGCGCGCGAGCTCATCAATCGGTTTACCGGCCTGATACGGCGCGATTGCGCTCACGTACGGCAGCGCCGAAATTGCGCTCATTGCGAATTCACCCGCTCCGCCGGATACGAGCCGAGGCACTTGTAGAACGCGCACGCCTGCTGCAATTCAGCGAGCACTGCGGCCACGCTGGGCTCGTCGACATGTCCTTCGAGATCGAGGTAGAAGTAATACTCCCAGGTACCGACGCGGGCCGGCCGCGATTCGAACCGCGTCATCGATACGCCGTGCGATGCCAGTGGGGACAGCATGTGGAAAACCGCGCCTGCCTTGTTTGGAACCGACAGGATCAGCGAGGTCTTGTCCCGCGCGGGGGGTGTTGACGGCTGCGTTGTCTGCGCACCGAGCACCGCGAAGCGGGTCCGGTTGTGCGTGTCATCCTGAATCTGAGCGGCGACTGTGCGCACGTCGTAACGACGCGCGGCAGCGTCGCCTGCAATCGCAGCAACGCCTTCGTCTTCAGACGCCATGCGTGCTGCCTCGGCATTGCTCGCGACCGATTGCCTTTCAATCGAAGGCCAGTACTGGTTCAACCAGTTGGCGCACTGCGCGAGCGCTTGCGCGTGCGCGCAGATGCGCGTGACACCCGTCATCGACCCGCTCTTCGACAGCAAATTATGTTGAACCAGCACCGAAATCTCCGCCAGCATCTTCAGCGGCGTCGCAAGGAGAAGATCAAGCGTGCGACTGACCGCACCCTCGGACGAATTCTCCAGCGGCACGATGGCGAGCTCAGCACTGCCCGACTCGGTGGAACGAAACACCTCGTCAAGGGTATGGCAAGGCAGCCCGGTGACGCTCGCGCCAAATTGCCGCTGCATCGCCATCTCCGAAAATGTGCCGGCAGGTCCCAGGTACGCCACCGTTAACGGGCGCTCGAGCGCGCGGCACGCCGAAATCACCTCGCGAAACACATTGGTGACTTGAGCATGCGACAAGGGCCCGGCGTTGGATGCCGCAGTCCGCTGGAGAACTTCGATCTCGCGTTCCGGACGGAACACCGCGGCACCCGCACCGTGCTTGATCCGCCCGACATCAATCGCGAGCTGAGCACGCTCGTTTAATAGCGTGATCAGCCTTGCATCGACCTGATCGATGGCTTGACGCAACGACTTGAGCCGCTGAGCGATGTCTTCATCCATGGCGGCGCTTCGGCGACGGGATGCGTATCAAAGACAGCAGCAGCATTGAAGCCGCTGACAAAAAGTCATAGACAAGCTTTCGCACTACCGCGGAGCGGGTTCGTCGGCCGTCCCGTTTTCGCCCAGATCAACCGCGGCGGCTGCGTGATCGCCGTTGATGACATCGCTGTCGCGCTCAACCACACGTTGCAGGCCCGATAACCGAGTACCGTCATCGAGCGCAATCAGCGTGACGCCTTGCGTTGCACGCCCCATTTCGCGAATCTCGGACACGCGCGTACGAATCAACACGCCACCAGTTGTGATCAGCATGACCTCGTCGTCGTTACGCACCAGCGTGGCAGCGACTACCTTGCCGTTGCGGTCGCTGGTGGAGATCGCGATCATGCCGCGTGTTGCGCGCGAGTGCCGCGTGTATTCGGCGATCGGGGTTCGCTTGCCATAGCCGTTTTCCGTAGCGGTCAGCACACTGGGTGCAGGCTGCGACTGGCTTGCGTCGCTTTCATCCTGTGCGACCAGCATTGCGATCACCTGCTGCCCTTCATCGAGCCACATACCGCGCACGCCACGCGCTTGCCGACCCATCGGCCGCACGTCATTCTCGTCGAAGCGAACCGCCTTGCCCGCATCGGAAAACAGCATTACATCGTGCTGGCCATCGGTAATTGCCGCACCGATCAGGTAATCGCCCGGGTCCAGGTCAACCGCGATGATGCCGGCCTTGCGCGGGTTCGAAAAATCGGTCAGCGCTGTCTTCTTGACCGTGCCCATCGCGGTCGCCATGAAGACAAAGTGTTCCTGGTCGTATTGCTTGATCGGCAACACGACCGTGATCTTCTCGTTATCCATCAATGGAAACATGTTGACGATCGGGCGGCCGCGCGCGCTGCGCGTACCTTGCGGCACCTCCCAGACCTTTAGCCAATAGAGCCGGCCGCGATCGGAAAAGCACAGGATGGTGTCGTGTGTGTTGGCAATGAAGAGCTGATCGATCCAGTCGTCTTCGCGCGTCGAGGCCGCCTGTTTGCCACGTCCACCGCGCCGCTGCGCTCGATAATCCGCCAGAGGCTGGCTCTTGATATAGCCCGTGTGCGAAAGCGTCACGACCATGTCCTCGGGCGTGATCAGGTCTTCGGTGATCAGATCCTGCGCGCTGCGGACAATTTCTGATCGGCGCGCATCGCCGAACTCGCTTTTGAGCGCTGTCAATTCACCGGTGATCAGCTCGGTGATGCGTGCTGGCGTAGAAAGCACGTTCAGCAGATCGGTGATCTGGTCCATCACCTCCCGGTACTCGTTGACGATCTTGTCCTGTTCTAGCCCGGTCAGCCGTTGCAGCCGCATCTGCAGGATCTGCTCGGCCTGCTCGTCGGACAGGCGGTACAGCCCATCGCCGATCAGGCCGAAGCGAGGGTCGAGCGCTTCGGGGCGATAGACGTTCATATCGAGACCCGAGCGCGTCAACATCTCGCGCACGACAGACGAATCCCAAGCACGGCTCATCAATCCGGCCTTTGCCACGGGGGGTGTCGGCGCGGCCCGGATCAATGCGATGAACTCATCGATGTTGGCCAGTGCCACGGCCAGCCCCTCAAGCACATGACCACGCCGCCGCGCCTCGCGCAGCTCGAACACAGTGCGCCGCGTGATGACTTCGCGCCGATGCGACAGGAACGCATCAAGCATTTGCTTCAGGTTCAGCACACGCGGCTGGCCATCGACCAGCGCCACCATGTTGATGCCGAACGTGTCCTGTAACTGCGACTGCTTGTACAGGTTGTTCAGAACGACTTCGGGAAGCTCGTTGCGCTTCAGCTCGAACACCACGCGCATGCCCGACTTGTCGGACTCGTCACGGATATCTGAGATGCCCTCGATCCGCTTCTCGTTGACCATCTCGGCAATGCGCTCGAGCAGAACACGCTTGTTCACCTGATACGGCAGCTCATCGATGATGATCGCCGAGCGCGCACCCTTGTCGATCTCTTCGAAGTGGGCTTTGGCGCGCATCACGACGCGGCCGCGGCCGGTGCGATAGCCTTCACGCACACCCTCAATGCCGTAAATGATCCCTGCCGTTGGAAAGTCCGGCGCGGGAATCAGCTCGATCAGCTCTTCCAGCGTGGTCTGGGGATTGCGCAGAAGCGCAAGGCAGCCGTCAATGACCTCGCCTAGATTGTGCGGCGGAATGTTGGTCGCCATTCCGACTGCAATGCCCGCCGAGCCGTTGATCAGAAGATTCGGCACGCGTGCCGGCAGCACCACCGGCTCGTGCTCCTTGCCGTCGTAGTTCGGCGCGAAGTCGACCGTTTCCTTATCGATATCGAGCAGCATCGAAGCAGCAATCTTCGACAGGCGGCTCTCGGTGTAGCGCATCGCCGCGGGATTGTCGCCATCGACCGATCCGAAATTGCCTTGGCCGTCGATCAGCATGTAGCGCAACGAAAACGGCTGCGCCATGCGCACCAGCGTGTCGTAGATCGCCTGATCGCCGTGCGGGTGGTACTTGCCCATCACGTCGCCCACCACGCGGGCGCACTTCACGTACGGCCGCGTGTGCACGTAATTGCTCTCGTGCATCGCATACAGCACGCGTCGATGCACCGGCTTCAGTCCGTCACGCACATCGGGGAGCGCACGCCCCACGATTACGCTCATCGCGTAGTCGAGATAGGAGCGCCGCATCTCATCTTCGAGCGAAATCGGCAGCGTTTCCTTGGCGAATTGGTCCACCGAGTTTTTCCAATCAGGCATTCAAATTTAGCCGCGCAGTTTATCAGTCCAACGTCGTAATTCGGCTGTTACTGGTTCTGCTTGTGCTGTAATCGCGCGCGGCTGCCGCACGATCGGCGCCATGGCTCAATGGACAATTAATAAGTTGCTTCACATGATCGAGATCGACACACTTTTGCACGCGCGCTGGATCGTTCCGGTGATACCGAGGGGCGCGGTTCTTGAAAGGCATGCGATTGCGATCTCAGAGGGGCGCATCGTTGACGTAATTCCCTCGGCCGACGCCGCGCGACGTTATCAAGCAAGCGATGTGCAGAGCTTCGATACGCACGCGATCACACCGGGTCTGGTCAACTGCCATACGCACGCGGCGATGTCGCTGTTGAGAGGCGTGGGTGACGATCTACCCCTGATGCGGTGGCTAAAGGATCGCATCTGGCCACTGGAGACTGCGTTGGTGTCGGCTGAATTTGTGCACGATGGGGCGCAGCTTGCGGCGCTCGAAATGCTGCGCTCGGGCACGACGACCGCTTCTGACATGTACTTCTTTCCCGACTCGACCGTGCGCGCGCTGCGCAGCTTTGGCATGCGCGCTGTTGCCGGCATCATCGCCATCGAGTTTCCCACCACCTATGCGTCGGACGCCGAGGACTATCTCCGGAAGGGCCTTGCCACGCGCGATGCTTTTCGCACCGATCCACTGGTGAGCTTCAGTCTGGCACCGCATGCCCCGTATACCGTCGCCGATCAGACGCTGAGGCGGATCTCGATACTTGCCGAAGAGCTTGATCTGCCGATTCACACGCATGTTCACGAAACAGAAGATGAAATTGCGGAGTCGATCGCCCAACACGGCTGCCGGCCGATCGAGCGACTCGATCGGCTAGGGCTCGTATCGGAGCGTTTGATCGCTGTGCATGCGGTCCACCTCGACGCACTTGAAATACAGTTGCTCGCTCAGCGCGGCGCATCGGTTGCGCACTGTCCTGCCTCGAATCTGAAGCTCGGCAGTGGGCTCGCGCCAATCGCGAAGCTCACCGCCGCCGGCGTCAACATTGCGATCGGAACCGATGGGGCCGCGAGCAATAACCGGATCGATATGCTGTCCGAGCTTCGCCTGGCCGCGCTGCTCGCAAAAGGCGGCGCCCGCGACGCAAGCGCATTCAGCGCCCCGAAAGCACTCGAAAGCGCAACCTTAGGCGGCGCATGTGCGCTGGGGCTGAATCGCCGCATCGGGTCGATCGAGCCGGGCAAGGAAGCCGATCTGGTCGCGTTTGACCTCGCATCGGTCGAAACACAGCCGCTGTACGACGTCGTTTCGCAGATTGTGTACGCAGCCGGCCGCGAACACGTTAGCGATGTGTGGGTCGCCGGCAATCGTGTTGTGCACAAACGACATGTGGTCGCCGATCGCGATGGCTCAATGGAAAAGAGCCTGATGGCATCGGTCGGCGCGTGGCAAAATCGCTGCCGACAAGTCTTGCTCACGAGCGGGGTTGCTTAGGCTCATTTGCCGCGGCACTCACCACTCGACGCACAGCTTGCATCGAGTGTCCGGTTTGCGCTCCGGACGCTTAGTAAAGAAATATTTCCGAATCTCGAGTGAGGAGCACAACTATGAATTCCATCAAGCTGGGCCTAGTGGCCGCGGCGTTGATGACCGTCTCGGGCGTCAGTCTCGCCCAGCAGAAGGACATCAAAATCGTCGACCCCCGCGAAAGCCCTTATGTAATCGATTCACGCGGTGTTGTTGTTATGAATCCGTTCGGCCTTTGCTGGCGGACCGGTTTCTGGAGTATCGAGCGCGCACGGGCCGCCAAGGTTGAAGGCAGCCCGTTTCCCGTAGGTTGCGTATGCGACAAGGGGTTGATGCCGAAAGAGGTTTGCGAGCCGCCTCCTCCGCCGCCAGCGCCGCCTGCTGCACCGCCTGCACCGCCCGCACCACCACCCGCACCACCGGCGCCGCCTGCTCCGACCAGCGAGAAGGTGACGTTTGCAGCCGATGCATTGTTTGATTTCGACAAAGCAACGCTGCGTCCGGAAGGCCGCGCCAAGCTGGACGACCTCGTGTCGAAATTGGCCGGTGTCAGCCTTGAAGTAATCATCGCCGTCGGATACACCGATCGTATCGGTAGCGACGCCTACAACCTGAAGCTTTCGCAACGTCGCGCACAAGCGGTCAAGGATTACCTGGTCAGCAAGGGTATCGAGCCGAACCGCGTGTACACCGAAGGCAAGGGCGAAGCCAATCCGGTCAAGCAGTGCGCCGATCCGTCAGCGAAGGGTGAAGTTCGCAATCGCCCAGGGTTGATCGCGTGCTTGCAGCCGAACCGCCGCGTTGAAGTTGAAGTGGTGGGTACGCGCCCAATCCGTAAATAAAAAGCAATCCTGATGTATCTAAAGCCCCGCTTCGGCGGGGCTTTTTTTTGGTGCGGCTGCAACGTTGCGTAACATCGGCCGCATGAACGACAACGTCGATCCTTCGGAACTCGCCAGGTTCAGCAGTCTGGCCGCCAAGTGGTGGGACCGCGAAGGCCCGATGCGGCCGTTGCACGATATCAATCCTGCTCGGCTCGACTGGATCGATCGGACGGCGTCGCTGGCCGGAAAAACAGTGTTGGACGTAGGCTGCGGCGGCGGTGTGTTGACCGAAGCGATGGCGCGCAAAAGCGATCACGTGATGGGGATCGATCTTGCAGGTCAGGCAATCAAAGTGGCACAGCTACACGCGATCGAATCGAATGCGCGCGTCGAGTATCGCGAGTGCGCCGCAGAGGCGCTTGCTGTTGACCGACCCGCGAGCTTTGACGTCGTGACGTGCATGGAGATGCTGGAGCACGTTCCTGATCCTGCCGAAACGGTGCGCGCGTGCGCTGCATTGACGCGGCCGGGCGGCTGGATTTTTTTTTCCACGATCAATCGCAACGCCAAAGCATTTGCACTGGCGATCGTCGGCGCCGAGTATGTGCTCGGTCTGTTACCACGGGGCACCCACGAGTACGCGAAATTTCTCAGGCCCAGCGAGCTTTCGCGCCACGCGCGCGAGGCCGGGCTGCAGGTCCATGAAGTCATTGGTATGCGCTACAACCCATTCACCAAGACATCAACACTTTGCAGCGACACCAGCGTCAACTACGCAGTCGCGTGCCGCAAACCCGAATGATTCGGAATCAAGCGGTCAAGCTGGTGCTG
>JACCYC010000256.1 GCA_013696665.1 Burkholderiaceae bacterium
CAAGAACAACTACATCGGCATCACCGAGCCGCCTTTCGAAATGTTCTCGAAGACGATGTCCATCTCCGATGAGTTGATGTGGCGCTGGTACGACCTCGTGTCGCTACGGTCGAATGAAGAGATCAAAGCGCTTCAGCGGCAAGCCGTTGAGGGACGCAATCCGCGCGACATCAAGGTGCTGCTTGCGCGCGAAATCGTCGCCCGCTTTCACTCCGGGCAGGCTGCAGAAATTGCTGCATTCGAGTTCAAGTCGCGCTTCAAGATGGGCGCAATCCCGAACGACATCCCTGACGTGGCGGTCAAAAGTGTCAATGGCGGAATATCCATTTCCGCGCTGCTGAAGCAGGCAGGACTGGCGCCATCGACGAGTGAGGCGAATCGAAATATCGACCAGGGCGGCGTCAAGATCGATGGTGCGAAAGTTGATGATCGCGCGCTGATCATCAGACCGGGCACATACGTGGTTCAGGTTGGCAAGCGCAAGTGGGCGCGCGTGACGGTGGCGTAGTGAGTTCGTGCGGGTCCTATGATGGCCGCCAATATAAGCTTCGCAATATGCGGGGAAAACGATGAAGCTAACGAGTGATTCGATTCATGACCAGCAACCCATTTCCGCCGACTTTGCGTTCTGCAAAACCGACCCGACGAAGCATGCAACGCTGTCATCCAACCACAATCCTCAACTTGCCTGGGACGAAGTTCCCCAGCATACGAAATCATTTGCTTTGATATGCCATGACCCGGACGTTCCGAGTAGTCCGGAAGATTTGTTCATGGAAGATCGAGAGATTCCTGCGACCTTGCCGCGGGTCGATTTTTATCACTGGATATTGGTTGACATTCCGCCAACGCAGCGCGCGATCGAAGCTGCGACGTATTCGAAAGCGGTCAAGCCCCGTGGCAAGAACGGTCCGGCCGGGCCCAACAACACGCGCCAGGGTTTGAACGGGTACACGCAGTGGTTCGCGAATGACCACGATATGAGCGGTGATTACTTTGGTTACGACGGACCCTGCCCACCGTGGAACGACTCGATTGCGCATCGTTATGTATTCACGCTTTACGCGCTCGACATCGATCGTGTGCCGCTCGACGGCAAATTTACCGGCGCGGAGGTGCTGAAGGCCATCGACGGACATGTACTCGCGAAAGCAGAGCTGACCGGGACTTACACGCTGAACCCGCGGCTCATAGCGGATGCCAAATGAAGACGCAGCTGTTGCTGGTACGGCACGGCGAAACTGCGTGGAACGCCGAGCATCGCATCCAGGGCCATCTTGATATTCCACTGTCGCCGATGGGCATGCTGCAGGCGGCTCAGCTTGCAGACTGCTTGGCAGACGAACCGATCGCAGCAATTTTCTCGAGCGAGCTTTCCCGCACCTGGTTGACGGCGGCGCCGCTCGCCGCGAGGCTGGGGCTCGACGTGATCGCGGAGCCGCGACTGCGCGAGCGCTCATTTGGGATCTTCGAGGGGCTTACGTTGGACGAGATTGCCCAACGGTATCCGACGGAGTTTGCTCACTGGCGCGCGCGCGATCTGGCCTGGCGCCCGGACGGCGGTGAAAGCGGCGAGCAACTGATTGGCCGCGTTCTGGCCGCGATCGCCGACATTGCAGCACTGCACGTGGGGCAAAGCGTTGTATTGGTCACACACGGTGGCGTGCTCGATGTCATCTACCGCAGCGCACGGGATCTGCCGTGGAACGCGCGGCGCGAGCATCAGATGCTGAACGCGGCGGTCAATCGACTGACTGCTACGGTGTCCCCGCTGGTACTCGCGATCGAAAGCTGGAGTGACATCGCTCATCTGCAAGCCGCGCGTGATGAACTGCTGGCTTAGTCAAATACTTGCGGGCCGCATCGGCGCCTGCGATTCGATTGTCGAGGACCTTGATGTTTGATCGAAAGAAAGACACTCTGCAAAGCAGCGACCCTGAAATCTGGGCTGCCATTTCGGGTGAACATCAGCGGCAGGAACAGCACATCGAATTGATTGCTTCCGAAAACTACGCGAGCCCGGCGGTTCTTGCGGCGCAGGGCAGTCAACTGACCAACAAATACGCGGAGGGCTATCCGGGCAGGCGGTACTACGGCGGCTGTGAATTCGTCGATATCGCTGAAACGCTCGCGATCAATCGTCTTAAGCAGTTGTTTGCAGTGCCCGGCGTGCAGATCGAGGCGAATGTGCAGCCTCATTCGGGCGCGCAGGCCAACGGCGCGGTATTCCTGGCGCTGCTGAGCCCCGGCGACACGATCATGGGAATGAGCCTCGCCGAAGGCGGTCACCTGACGCACGGAATGCCACTCAATATCAGCGGCAAATGGTTCAAGGCCGTCAGCTATGGGCTGAATGACGGCGAGGAGATCGACTACGACTCGCTTCGCACACTCGCGCAGCAGCACCGGCCGAAATTGATTATCGCGGGCGCGTCGGCTTATTCGCTGCGAATCGATTTCGCACGCTTTGCGGAAGTTGCGCGTGAAGTCGGCGCCCATTTGATGGTCGACATGGCGCACTTTGCTGGACTGATCGCGGCCGGTGAGTACCCGAGCCCCATCGCGCACGCCGATGTCATCACGTCGACCACGCACAAGACGCTGCGCGGTCCGCGTGGCGGCTTGATATTGATGAAGCCGGAATTGGAAAAGGCTATTAACTCGGCTGTGTTCCCCGGCTTGCAGGGCGGCCCGCTGATGCATGTCATCGCCGCCAAGGCAGTCGCGTTCAAGGAAGCGCTGGCGCCGGAATTCAAGGCCTATCAGAGGCAGGTGATGACCAATGCCCGTGTAATGGCGGAGACTTTGGTCAAGCGCGGGTTACGCATTGTTTCGGGACGCACCGAATGCCACTTGATGCTGGTTGACCTGCGCTCGAAGTCGATCACCGGCAAAGAGGCCGAAGCGGTGCTCGGCGAAGTGCACATGACGATCAACAAGAACGCGATTCCGAAGGATCCGCAAAAGCCAATGGTGACCAGCGGCATTCGCCTTGGGTCGCCCGCAATCACGACGCGCGGGTTTTGCG
>JACCYC010000284.1 GCA_013696665.1 Burkholderiaceae bacterium
CGAGTGCGGGCTGGAACCGCACGCCATGCTTGCGCATCCACGAGCGGCAGGTCGACGATGCGCGGATCACGAGGCGCGCGAGTTGCTCGTTGGTGTTCCCGGCGGTGACCTTTAGCAGGTCCTGCCAGAACTCTTCCTCGGCGTACACATCGACAAGCACATCCTGCGGCGCGTCGTGCATGCAGCGCAGGTTGCGGGTGTGCTGCGAATTGCCACCCCGCCATTCGCGCGGCGAAGCTTCCAGCAGCAGCACGCTGGCGCCCGCTTCGCGCGCCATCAATGCCGCGCTCAGCGCCGCATTGCCACCGCCAATGATCAAAACATCATGCATGGGTGCGCACTGTAGCGACATCGCCGATCGCTCTCCATCGCTTCTATTGCGCTTAAGCTCGTCACATCAGAGGTTGCCAAACCAATAGCTCGATGGATTCGACAGCACTTCGATTGGCTCGGATGTCACCGCTGCTCGGGTTGTTGATTGCTTTGGGCGCAAAGCTCCGCGACTGACACATGCGGCGAATCAAAGTCGGTCTGTGTGGCTTCACGATTGCGATGACGCAGTATCCCCGCCACTTTCCAGTCGTCGAGGTGCAGCAGACCTTTTACCAGCCGCCTGAAGATGCAACGCTACGCAAGTGGCGTACTGCGATGCCCGCGGATTTTGAATTCACGATGAAGGCGTGGCAGCTGATCACGCACGCTGGCACAAGCTCGACGTATCGTCGGCTGCGCCGGCCATTGACGCCGAGTGAGCGAGCAGAGCTCGGAGGTTTTCGCTCAACACGAATCGTCGACGAAGGCTGGCAGCGAACGGTTGAGTGTGCCGCGATTCTGTCGGCGACGGCGATTCTCTTTCAGTGTCCCGCCAGCCTCAAGCCAACCGAAGAAAACGTTGGCAACCTGCAAACTTTCTTTCGTCGCATCGCGCGGCCTGCTGGCGTCCGTCTGTTGTGGGAGCCACGTGGCGCCTGGCCATCCGAGCAGGTTGCGCGGCTGTGCGGGGACCTCGACCTTGTGCACGTGGTGGACCCGTTCGTTCATCAGGCACAGACCTCGGCTCCGACCTATCTTCGTTTGCACGGCATCTCGGGCAGCCGCCATGTCTTTACGGACGACGAGCTGAACCGTCTAGTGGCGACCCTGCCGTCGACCGGGGATGTCTACGTCATGTTCAACAATATGCCGCGCGTCGGCGATGCCAGGCGCTTTCTCGCTTTGCCCGCCAACCAATTTGCTGCGATTGCCCCGTGCGATTAGCATCGGGGCATGGTTCGCCTCGATCTACAGGTAGAGTTGAATTACGAAATCGACCAGTACGGCGCCGATTTCGTGTTCAACATTCACGCCGCGCACACTCGCAGTCAGGTGATCTCGGCAGAAAATCTGTCGATCAGCCAGCCTGTTGTGCCAGAAATGCATACCGATCCGGCCACCGGAAACCGGTATATGCGCTTGCGCGCCGGGCCCGGCAGCCTGAAAGTCGCGTACTCGGCGACGGTGGATCTGACCCACCACCGTGCTGATCCTTCGCAGCTCGCCGAAGTGCCAATCAGCCGCCTGCCGCTGGAGGTCATCAGTTACATCTATCCGAGCCGCTATTGCCAATCGGATCGTTTGTTAAAGCTTGCGAACAACGAGTTCGGGCAGGTGCGATGGGGTCATAGTCGTGTGCAAACCATTCGGGACTGGGTGAATCGGCACGTCGCGTTTACATCGAACTCATCGAATTTCAATACCTCCGCGGTCGACACACTGATCGAACAGGTGGGTGTGTGCCGCGATTTCACTCATCTGATGATTGCGCTGTGCCGCGCCCTCAACATTCCCGCGCGCTTCGCCACTGGAACCGACTATGGTGCCAACCCGGTGCTGGGCCCACCCGACTTCCATGCTTACGTCGAAGCCTTTCTGGGCGACCGCTGGTACATCTTTGACCCGTCGGGTACTGCAATTCCAATGGGGTTGGTGCGCTTCGGTACCGGACGCGATGCGGCTGATGTTGCATTCGCGACGATTTTTGGCGGCGTTCGCCCGCAAGCACCGGTGATCCGCGCCACCGCGGTGGAGGATGCTTCGCTCGAGCTTGTGCGCCCGCATCACTGTTCCGATGCGCTGTCGACCGACAGCGTAGCCGAGGTCGCAACAGCCTGAATCCGCGCAACGGTGCGTGAGGCACCGCTACGATGAATCCCATGCAAGAAGTCAGAACGCGGATTGCGCCGAGCCCCACCGGCATGCTTCATCTGGGTACCGCTCGCACGGCGCTGTTTTGCTGGGCGTTTGCGCGCCATCACGGTGGAAAGTTCATCCTTCGCATCGAGGATACGGACCTGGAGCGCTCAACCGAGCAAGCGGTGCAGGTCATTTTCGAGAGCATGCGCTGGCTCGAACTCGATTACGACGAGGGTCCTGTGCGTCAGACGGAGCGCTTGCCGCGCTATCGCGACGTGCTTGAACAAATGCTCGCAGATGGGCGCGCGTATCGGTGTTACTCGAGCAAAGAGGAGCTCGAAGCGCTGCGCGAAGCGCAGTCCGCGCGTGGTGAAAAGCCGCGCTACGACGGACGCTGGCGTCCTGAAAATGCGCAAGGCATGGTGCCGCCTCCCGGGGTGCAACCTGTATTCCGGTTTCGCAACCCGGACGATGGCGACGTTGCGTGGAACGATCTGGTCAAGGGACCGATCAGCATTTCAAATCATGAGCTCGATGATCTGGTGATCGCGCGCAGCGACGGAATGCCCACTTACAATTTCGCGGTCGTCGTCGACGATGCCGACATGCGCATTTCGCACGTGATGCGAGGTGAGGAACACATCAACAACACCCCTAGGCAAATCAACTTGTACCGTGCGCTCGGCTGGACACCTCCAGCGTTTGGCCATCTGCCTTTGATCCTGGCGCCCGATGGCAGCAAACTGTCAAAGCGGCATGGCGCGGTGAGTGTCATGCAGTACGAGGCTGACGGGTTTCTGCCCGAAGCACTGTTCAACTACCTGGCGCGTCTTGGGTGGAGTCACGGAGATGAAGAGAAGTTCACACGCGATCAGCTCGTGCAGTGGTTCGACCTGCAGCACGTTAACCGCGCGCCGGCGCAATACAACCTCGACAAATTGATGTGGTTGAACGGCGAGTACATCAAGGAAGCCGATAACGCCAGGCTCGCTCAGTTAATTTCACTGCGCGTTGAAGCGAAGGGTGGGCGCGTCAGCGGCGGCCCCCCGCTTGTGGACGTAGTGGCATTGATGAAGGATCGCGCCCGTACATTGAATGAACTGGCCGACTCTGCGCTGCTGTTTTATCGCGAGCCGGAATTGAGTGGCGCGGCGCTTGGCGAGCATGTGAATCAGTCGGGCCGCGCGGTTCTTGAAGCGTTTCGCGAGCGCGCTAACGCGCTGACGTGGGACCGCGCAGCGCTGAACGGTGCGATCCGGCAGATCGTCTCTGATCTAAAACTCAAGATGCCTCAAGTCGCGGTGCCGTTGCGCGTTGCGGTTACGGGCCAGACGCAAACGCCGTCAATTGACGCCGTGCTCGAGCTGTTCGGCCGGGAGACAACCCTGGCACGGATCGATGCGACGCTATCGGCGACTGAATTCCCTTAAGTGTGTTCGACACCGCCTGAATAATCTATCGGCGCTTGAGATGTTGCAAATAATCGCTCGTGGCCGCCTAGGCCGTGCATGGCTATAATCCGCGCCTCGCGTAGGGGGTATAGCTCAGCTGGGAGAGCGCTTGCATGGCATGCAAGAGGTCATCGGTTCGATCCCGTTTACCTCCACCATTAC
>JACCYC010000295.1 GCA_013696665.1 Burkholderiaceae bacterium
GTTGATGATCATCTGGATCGCGACCGCGCGCCGCACCGATTCGCCGGTCGGCGTGGTGATCGCTTCGTCGAACGCGTTGGTGTGCAGGCTGTTGGCATTGTCGTAGGTCGCAATCAGCGCCTGCAGCGTGGTGCGGATGTCGTTGAACTGGATTTCCTGCGCGTGCAGCGAGCGGCCGCTGGTCTGGCAGTGGTACTTCAGCTTCTGGCTGCGCTCATTGGCGCCGTACTTGTCGCGCATCGCCACCGCCCAGATGCGACGCGCGACGCGGCCCATCACGGTGTACTCGGGGTCCATGCCGTTGCTGAAGAAGAAGCTCAGGTTCGGCGCGAAGTCGTCGATGTGCATGCCGCGCGCCATGTACGCCTCGACGAACGTAAATCCATTGCTCAGCGTGAACGCGAGCTGGCTGATCGGATTCGCGCCGGCTTCGGCGATGTGATAGCCGCTGATGCTGACCGAGTAGAAGTTCCGCACGTTGTTGTGGACGAAGTACTGCTGGATATCGCCCATCACCTTCAGCGAAAACTCGGTCGAGAAGATGCAGGTGTTCTGACCCTGGTCTTCCTTCAGGATGTCGGCCTGCACGGTGCCGCGCACGTTCTCGAGCACCCACGCTTTGATCTTCGCGGCTTCATCGTCGGTGGGTTCGCGCTTGTTGTCGGCGCGGAACTTGTCGAGGTTCTGATCGATCGCGGTGTTCATGAACATCGCGAGGATCGTCGGCGCCGGACCGTTGATCGTCATCGAGACCGACGTGTTCGGCGCGGTCAGGTCGAAGCCCGAGTACAGCACCTTCATGTCGTCCAGTGTGGCGATCGAGACTCCACTGTTGCCGACCTTGCCGTAGATATCCGGTCGCACGGCGGGATCGTTGCCATACAGCGTCACGCTATCGAAGGCTGTAGATAACCGCTTGGCCGGCATACCTTCGCTCAGCAACTTGAAGCGCGTATTGGTCTTGAACGGATCGCCTTCGCCGGCGAACATGCGTGTCGGATCTTCGTTCTCGCGTTTGAACGCAAACACGCCGGCGGTGTACGGAAAACTCCCGGGAACGTTTTCGAGCAGCAGCCAGCGCAGCAGCTCGCCGTGGTCTTCGTATTTCGGCAGCGCGACCTTGCGGATCTTGCTGCCGGAGAGCGACGTGTGCGTCAACGCGGTGCGCACTTCGCGATCGCGAACCTTGACGACGTACTCGTCGCCGGCGTAGGCCTGCTGCATCTGCGGCCACATCTCGAGGAGCTTCCTGCTGCGCTTATCGAGCGTGGCTTCGCGCTGCTGCGCAAGGCGGTCGAGCGCTTCGGATACGACGAGTGAGTCGAAAGTGCTGTTGGCGCTTTCCATATTGAGCTGTCGAACGGCGCCGTGCTCATGCGAGTCACCTTTCAGCAACATTTCCTTCGCCGCATGCAGCTGCTGCATCTCGCGCGCAAGCCTTGACTGGTTTACTGCGTTGAACTTGTAGGTGCGAACAGTCTCTGCAATCTCCGCCAGATAACGCACGCGGTTCGCTGGAACGATCGACGTCTGATTTGTCGAGTGACGTGTGTCCGCCCGCGGCAACGTTCCGTCGCGCGCCTTGAGACCAATTTCCTTCAGCTTTGGCAGAATTGACTGGTACAGCGCGGTTACGCCGTCGTCATTGAACCGCGCGGCCATCGTGCCGAAGACCGGCATGTCGCTCGGCTTCTTGGAAAAGTCGGCCTTGTTTCGCTGCACCTGCTTGCTGACATCGCGTAGCGCATCGGCCGCGCCGTTGCGATCGAACTTGTTGATTGCGATGAAATCGGCGAAGTCGAGCATGTCGATCTTCTCGAGCTGGCTCGCGGCGCCGTACTCTGGCGTCATTACGTAGAGCGTGGTGTCGACGTGCTGCACGATGGCGGCGTCGCCCTGCCCAATACCTGAGGTTTCGACGATGACGAGATCGAACCCGGCGACCTTGCACGCGGCGATGGCATGCGGCAGTGCCTCCGAGATTTCCTTGCCAGCCTCGCGTGTGGCAAGCGAGCGCATGTAGACCTTCGGCCCGTCGCTCCAGGGATTGATCGCGTTCATCCGGATGCGATCGCCGAGCAGCGCGCCGCCACTCTTGCGCCGTGATGGATCGATCGAGATCACGGCGATCTGCAAGCGGTCGCCTTGATCGAGACGAATGCGCCGCACCAGCTCGTCACACAGGCTTGATTTGCCGGCGCCGCCCGTGCCAGTGATCCCCAACGTTGGCACTTTCGCGGTGTCGGCGGCTTTGTGTAGCGCTGTGCGAAATTCTGCATCGGCGGTCCCCAGCTCCAGCGCCGTGATCGCTCGCGCAAGTGCACGCCAGCGGCGGGTCAGATCGTCATCCTGCAGCGCATCGAGCGACGTAGGCTGCGACAGATCGACGTCGCACTCCGCGACCATCGATCCAATCATCCCCTGCAGCCCCATTTTCTGGCCATCCTCAGGCGAGAAAATGCGTGCGACGCCATAGTCGTGAAGCGCTTTGACCTCAGACGGGATGATCACGCCGCCACCGCCGCCATAGACGCGAATGTTTTCGCCGCCGCGTTCTCGCAGCAGGTCGACCATGTATTTGAAGAATTCGAGATGGCCGCCCTGATACGAGCTGACCGCGATTCCCTGCACATCTTCCTGCAGGGCTGCCGTGACAATTTGCTCGACGGAGCGGTCATGCCCTAGGTGAATCACCTCGGCGCCCATGCTTTGCAGAATGCGCCGCATGATGTTGATCGATGCGTCGTGGCCGTCGAACAGCGACGCGGCGGTTACAAAGCGGACCTTATGCGCTGGCCGATAGTTGGCGAGCTTCTGGATCTCGGAGAGGTCGGTCATCGATTTTCGCCCATGCTCGCAAACGAACGCAGGCGAAAATCATAGACTCACTTGCGGCTGTACGCCGCCGTCGGCCGCCCGATCTGCCGCAATCCAGGCGTCGAGGCCGCCGAGCAGCGGCCGCGCGCGCAAATAACCGTGTTTGTGCAGCAGTTCCAC
>JACCYC010000326.1 GCA_013696665.1 Burkholderiaceae bacterium
CGGCGGATGATTACCAAATTTCGCCGACCAAGTTTCACAACTCGGTGCATAACGCGGCCTCGGGCTATTACAGCATCGCGGTAGGCAGTCATCGCGCAGTGACGAGCCTGTGCGCGCTCGACGGCACCGCTACCGCTGCGCTGCTTGAGACCGCTGTGCAGGCGATCGAAGCTGACACACCGGTATTGATGGTGTCCTATGACTTGCCATACCCGTTTCCGCTGTCCGAAGCGCGGCCGACCGTCGATGCCTGGGCCCTCGCATTGGTGGTCGCCCCGGCGACATTCAAGCCGGCAATCGCGCAGCTGCGATTGAGCGATGGCGGCACACACGACGCCGTCGACACTGCGTTGTCCAATCCGCTGCTCGAGTCGATCAGGGAGGGAAATCCGACGGCGCGCATGCTGCCCCTGTTCGCCGCATTGGCCCAATCCGGCTTGAGTGAAGTTGTACTGCGGCAGGGCAACGGCCGCGCGCTGCGGGTGTCGACGGCCGCATGCTGACGCTGCCGCTCGACGCTTTCCTCCCGCATGCAGGACGCATGCGTCTGATCGACCGTGTCATATCCTATGACGAGCAAAAAATTATTTGTGAAAGCGATTCGCATCGCGTGGCCGATCATCCGCTGGCCGAAGATGGAGTGATCTCGATCGTGTGCGGCCTTGAGTACGGGGCCCAGGCGATGGCGCTCCACGGCGCGCTGATGGCAGCCTCTTCGGGGGGAGGGCCAGTACGGCGCGGCTATCTCGTTGCCGCTTCGAATCTTCGCTGGTCGGCCGCACGGCTGGATGCGTGTGCAGCCCCGTTGATTATCGAAGCGATCAGCGAGTTCAGATCTGAGAATCAGGTGGCCTACCGGTTTGAAATTCGCACGGAGGCGGTTGCAGTGCTGACCGGCGACGCGCGAGTGCAGTTAAGCGTGCCAGATGGCAGCCCGGTGCACGAAACGGGGTTGTAAACCGTTTCTATCACGCCGGATCGTTGCTGGAACCGCAAACGCGCCGCTTTACCGAACGTTTTCCCCAAGCGCCAAGATTTACAATGCGGCGGCTTGCAGCACGGGCTAAAGTCGGGTCCGGCGAGGCTGGATGAACCGTGGTTGGAATGAGCCGGGTTTGGATGAGCAGCAAGGTGACTCGAATGGCAATTGTCCTGCCGGAATGTGCGGGCGCCGCGCGCGCAGAATTGAAACAGCGTGCGGAATTGAAACAGCGGCCCTCCGCAGATTCGGGTGCGATGTCTCCCGCCGCCAGGGCCAGTCGCGTCGTCCGCTCGGCCGGGCAAGTGGCATTGTTTGCATACTTCGGCCTGTCAGGAGCGCTGCTCACGGCGATCGTGGTGCCCGCGTTCTCGCTGTTCTTCCGCGACCCGGCGCGCCGCGTGCGGCGCGTACGCGGGTTTGTGTTTCAGCTGATGCGCACCTACGTCGGAAGCATGCGTGCACTGCGGCTGATAGATCTCGAGGTCATCGGCCTTGACGTCGAGCCTGCCGCCGGCTCCTTGATCGTTGCCAATCATCCGTCACTGATCGATGCCCTGATCTTGCTCGGACAGGTCAGAGGGGCCGCGGTTGTCGCCAAACGATCGTTGCAGGTCAGCCTGTTTACATCGGGCGGCATTCGCGGCGCGAACTACGTCGTCAACTCGGACGCCGCCGCGCTGATCGAAGAATGTCGATCGCGAATCGCGGCCGGGGAAACGCTGATCCTGTTTCCCGAGTGCACCCGGACAGCGACAGACGGTGTGATTCGATTGCGGCGCGGAGCGGCCCACGTCGCGGTACGCACCGGGTGTCCGGTGATTCCAGTCACAATCGAATTTTCAGAGCCACTGCTGACCAAGGAGAGCCGTTGGTGGCTGGCACCGAAGGTGCGGCCGCACGTGCGCGTGACCCGACACCCCTCCATTGATCCGGCACAGTTTCTAGTGGGCGATGTGAGCGTGTCGCTGGCAGCACGCAAACTAACCGAATACTTGCGCGAGTTTTACGTTAAGGAGCTG
>JACCYC010000334.1 GCA_013696665.1 Burkholderiaceae bacterium
CGTCTGCCACGCCATCGACGCCCAGGGCCGGCTTGCAAATGCTCGCCAGGCATGCGGGTATTGCGGTGCTTCAGTTGCCCTAGCAAGGCGGCGCCCTTTCCGGCTTTGGGTTGTACCAGCCTTCGCCCGCAACCACTATTTTCGCGGCCGCTGCCGGACCCCAGGTGCCGGGCGCGTACGAATGAACGGGAGTGACGTTGCCGAGGATGGGTTCGACCACGCGCCATGCGGCTTCAACGCTGTCGTCGCGTGTGAAGAGCGACGCATCGCCCTTGATGGCGTCGCTCAATAGCCGTTCGTACGGAAAGTCTTCGCTGGCCGGCGAGCGGCGCGCGACCAGCTCGACCGGTTCGCCCACCATTTCATCGCCGGCAGTCTTGACGCGCGCGCCGGTCGAGATCACGACCTCAGGGCTGAGGCGGAAGCGAAAATAGTTCGATTGCTGTGCCGTGATTCGATCGAACATCGGAAGCGGCGGGCATTTCAAATCGACGGTCACTTCGGTGGTCGTGATCGGCAATCGCTTGCCGGTGCGGATGTAAAACGGGACGCCGGCCCAGCGCCAGGTATCGATGTGCAGCCGCATCGCGGCGAACGTCTCGACTTTCGAATCGGCGGCCACGCCGTCTTCGTCGCGATACCCGCGAAATTGCCCACGCACCACTTCGGCCGGGTCGAGCGGCCGCATCGCGCGGAACAGGCGCAGCTTTTCGGCGCGCATCGCGTCGGGATCACGGCCGGTCGGCGCATCCATTGCCAGCAATGCGATCACCTGCAGCAGATGGTTCTGCACCACGTCGCGCACCGCACCCACTTCCTCGTAGAAACCGCCGCGGCCCTGTACACCGAACTTTTCGGCCATCGTGATCTGCACGTTGTCGATGTAGTTGCGATTCCAAAGCGGTTCGAGAAACGAGTTGGCGAAACGAAAGTACACCAGGTTCTGCACCGCCTCTTTGCCGAGGTAGTGATCGATCCGAAACACCGACGATTCGGGAAAGACTTCGTGCAAGGTGCGATTCAACGCGCGCGCCGAAGCGAGATCGCGCCCGAACGGTTTCTCGACGATGACACGTGCGTTCCTGGCACATCCGGCATGGGCCAGACCTTGCACCACGGTAGCGAACATGCTCGGTGGAATCGCCAGGTAGTGCACCGGCCGCCGCGCGCCGTTCAGTGCCTGGCAAACGCGCTCGTAAGTGGTGGGCTCGTTGTAGTCGCCGTCCACATAGCGCAGCTGCGCTGCCAGCTTGGCAAACGCCGCCTTGTCGACGCCCCCATGTTCCTGCACCGACTCGCGCGCGCGCGTACGCAGTTTGTCGAGCGACCAGCCCGCGCGCGCAATGCCGATGATCGGCATATCCAGTTCGCCGTGCCGGATCATCGCCTGCAGTGCCGGAAAAATCTTCTTATAGGCGAGATCGCCCGTTGCTCCGAAGAAAACGAAGGCATCCGAGTTCTGATGAGTCATATCAACCAGGTCAATGCGGGGACTTTGGCAATCGGATTCATTCGTGCATTGTCGCTCGCCGGACGGCATCAAAACCGAACCCGGAAGCCTGGCAATTCAGTTGGCGCGGGTTTGTGCGGCGTTGACCAAGAACTTTACGGGGACGACCAGCATACGAATTCTTCCAGGCGAAATGCGGCCGCGGGTTCGAGCGACCAATCGTGTCCATTGCATACACGCAGCGCCATTGCCAGCGCATACGGAGCAGCGCGAAAAAGCAGCTCCATTTGCTCTCCCGTCAGACGTAAGCCGGCCTGCTCGGCACTGCACTCGATAAAAGTCTGCATGCGCGAGTTCAGGGTCGGTGATGGCGGCTCAGCAGCCAGCTCGATCGCCGGATGCGAGGCTCCCTGCACCAGCTGCGGCCGGCGCGTGCGCCACTGCGTGGCGCGCTCATAGGCGTCGCCGATGCGAAGCACCATCGCATCTTCGAAGGGACGCGCTGCGATCTGCATCGATAGCGGCAGGCCAAGCTTGGTGTGCCCGGTGTAAACGTTGAGCGCGGGAAAGCCAGTCACTGAAAACGGCGAAGTCAGGTTCGGCTTGCCCCAAAAGGCGTGAAAGAATCCGAAAGTTCGTTGAGCATCGAAGCGGGGAGCGGGACCCGGTCCGATCGTTACGAGTGCGTCGCGGCTCTCTAGCGATGCAAGCATCTGATCGATCATCTTCCGCCGCTGTCGGCCGGCCTGGATATACACGTGCGGGCCAAGCAGGCATGCAGGAAGCGCACGTCCGAGAAAGTCGCGTGCGTAATCTCCCGGGCGCTTGATCAGGTCGGCCTGATGAATGGCAAACACTTCGGGTTCCTGCAGCAGCACGCGCACATCGTTGTAGTCCTGCAGTGGCCGCAGCGTGACGTCATCGAGCTTTGCGCCGAGATGCCGTAAGACGTCGCGCATGCTCGATCGCGTCGATGGCCTCGCTGGACAACGGCAAATCGTCTTCCCAAAAGTGCCGCACGACGCCGAATCGTACGCCGCGCAGATCGCGATTCAGCTGCGCTGAATAGTCGGGTACGGATGCTTTGCTGCTGGAAGCGTCGGCGGAGTCGTGACCCGCGATGGCCTGCAATAGCAGCGCGCAATCCGAAGATTTCTGAACAAAATTGTTGACAATCATGTCGACAATTTACACAATTGTCCGCGACGAAGGAGGTCCAATGTTTAGATTGCTGCTGATCCTGCTCATATGCGCGTACGGCGCCAGTGCGCACGCGCAGCAATTCCCATCGAAGCCGGTGCGAATCATCAACCCGTTCGCACCGGGCGGCGCGACCGACATCATTGCGCGGCAGATGGCGCAAAAACTCGGCGAAATGTGGGGGCAGGCAGTCGTCGTCGAGAACCGCGCAGGAGCCAGTGGCGCAATCGGCGTCGAAATGGTGGCGAAGAGTCCGCCCGACGGTTACACGCTCCTGATCGCAACGCAGACAACGCACGCGGCGAATCCGGCGCTTTACCCGAAGCTGCCATATGACGCCGCGAAGGATTTCGCTCCGCTGACATTAGCCGGGTCAACCCCGCTGGCGCTGATGGTGAAACCGTCGTTGCCTGTGTCGAGCGTCAAGGAACTAATCGATTTCGCGAAAAAGAATCCGGCCAAGCTGGTGTACGCCTCGGGCGGCAACGGCACGTCACAGCATCTGACGGCCGAGCTGATGAAGAGCATGAGCAGCACCTACATGCTGCACATTCCCTATAGAGGAGCCGGTCCCGCGATGACCGATCTGCTCGGAGGGCAGGTTGACCTGATGTTCGACAACCTGCCGACGGCGCTGCCGCATATCAAGGCCGGCAAGCTGCGCGGGCTCGCGGTCACTACAGCATCGCGCTCGCCGCTCGCTCCTGAGCTGCCGACGATGGCCGAGTCCGGACTCCCGGGTTTCGAGCTGTCGACGTGGTTCGCGTTTTTCGCTCCCGCTGGAACGCCGCGCGCAATCGTCGACAAGATCTCCGGCGACATGCGGCGCGTGCTCGCACAGCCGGACATGCAACAACGATTGGCCGCGATAGGGATCGATATAAAGGCAAGCACGCCAGACGAGCTCGCAGCGTTTCAGCGTGCCGAGCTCGCAAAGTGGGGAAAGATCATCAAGGATTCGGGCGCCAAGGTCGACTAGCCCGCTCACATAAACAGGAGGAGACATGCGAACTTTGAGAATCGTTTTTTCGGTGCTGCTGCTCGCGTTAGCGTCAAGTGCGATGGCTCAGGTCAAGCTAACCATGTGGAGCCACTGGGCGGCCGAGAAGATCAAGCGCGATTTCGTCGAAGACGCGATCAAGCGCTTCGAAGCCGCGAACCCGGGCGTAAAGATCGATGCATCGTGGTACGAAAAGACGGCACTGTATGCGGCGCTTAAGACGGCGTTGCGTGCTGGTACTGCGCCCGACATCTTTTACGCCGAGCCCGACCAGGTCGAGTACATGGAAAATGCCCTGTTGCTCGACCTTTCGCCACTGAACTGGTCGGCGATCGAACCATGGGCGAAAGAGATTTGGTCGTACAAGGGCAAGCCATACGGGTTGCCCCTCGAAGCCTCGACGGTCGAACTCTACTACAACAAGAAGCTGATCGCCGACCTCGGAATCAAAGTACCCGCGAGCCTGCAGCTCGATTCCGCCGCGATGCTCGATCTCTCAAAAAAATCGCGCTCGAAAAACATGACGCCGATGGCACTCGGCGTAGGCGATCGTCCCTTCCCCGGTGCTTATCTGGCACAGGAAGCGTTGCTGAAGAAGTTGGGCACACAGGAATACGACAACCTGCTGAGGGGCAAACTGTCATGGAGCGACCCGCGCGTGGTCGACACGTTAAAACTGATTCGCTCTTGGACCGATGCGGGTTTGCTGCCAACGACGTTCACCACGCTGAAGCTGGGCGAAGCCCATTCGTATTTCCACACCAACCCGGGCGCCGTGATGTTCCTGAACGGCAGCTGGTATACGTCGCGTGCATTTAATCCACCTGACAAAGGTGGACAACCGGCAAATTTCCCACTCGGCATTATGAAGTTTCCGGCCATTCCCGGTGCGGCGTGCAATGAGTGCAAAACGTTATCGGTTCAGGGAAGTTACGTGGCGAATGCCGCCACCAAGCATCCGAAGGAAGCAATTGCTTTTCTGAATTCGATGGCAACGCCCGACGTAGCCAATCGTTGGCTCGAAAACGTCTTGGTGCAAACGGGCATCAAGGCGGACTACGCGAAGGTCAGCGGACCGTACGCTGGCTACTTCCGCGAGCTGCAAGCCACCGGCGACGGCAGCAAGTATTACTTTGGAGCGCCGGTTCAGATCATGCAGGGCAAACCGAAGGAAGTGTTCACGCAGGTTTTCAACAATGCATTTCCTGCGGGAAGCATCAGCGTTGAAGACGCCGTCAAGCAGATGAACGCCGCATTTGGCAAGTGAGCGGCAAATGAGCGGCAACTAGCAATTGAGCACTTTGGCGGGTACGGAGAGCGCAGCCGGGGCTCGCGCTCTCCCTTTGATTTCCGCAGAGCGGCAGCCGTGGGGCGCAATCATTGCGTTCCTGCTGCCTGCGTTCACCATTTACACCGCGCTCACGGCGTACCCGGTGTTCCGCACGCTATGGAACAGCTTCCACACTGTGCTACCGAGGAAAGAGGAGTTCATCGGCCTCGCCAACTACGTCACGCTGGCGCAGGACGAGATCTTCTGGCGCTCTGTGAAGAACACGTTCATCTGGGCGTGCGCTTCACCGCTGGCCGAAGTATCGATCGCACTGTTGCTCGCGCTTGCGCTGTACGCAAAGATCCCCGGAATGCGGTTCTTCCGCATCGCCTGGTTCACGCCGGTGCTGATGTCGTACGTAGTCGTCGGCATCATCTGGGTCTGGATCTACAACTACGACTGGGGCGCGGCCAACGCAATCCTGCGCGCGCTTGGCCTCGAGCGCTTTGTGCAGGCGTGGATCGGCGATCCCAAGATCGCGCTGCCTTCGCTGATCTTCATCACCACCTGGATGTGGACCGGGTTCAACATGGTGGTGCTGCTCGCCGCCTTACATTCGCTGCCGTCGGAAGTGATCGAGGCTGCAGAGCTCGACAATTGCGGCTGGGGCGCGAAGCTCTGGCACATCATCATTCCGCTGGTCAAGCCGACGCTGCTCAATCTGCTGGTGCTGTCGTTCATCGGCAAAATGAAGATATTCGACCTGGTATGGATCACGACCAAAGGCGGACCGCTATGGTCGACCGAGACCGTATCGACGTACACGTACAAGCGCGCGTTCGAATGGACGAGTTTTGATCTCGGTTATCCATCGACGATCGCTGCGGTGTGGTTTGTGATCGTGCTGGCCGCGGTGCTGACTTTGACGTGGTTGTTTCGCCAACGCGACCGCCTCGAATACTGATGATCTCGCGGGCATTTCTGTTCATTGTCGTCGCGGTCTACACCGCGTTTGCCGCGGGTCCGTTCCTTTGGGTCGCGACGATGTCGCTCCGTACGACCAGCGAGATCTCGCTTGATCACTATGCGTGGCCTGAGACGCTGCATTGGGAGAAGTTTCCGCAAGCGTGGTTCAACTCGAACTACAGCGTGTACTTCGAGAACAGCCTGCTCGTCGTCACCTCCGCGGTGATCGTCCTGACCGTTGTCGGCGCAATGGCCGCGCATTGCTTCGCGCGTTATCGGTTTCGCATCAACCGGCTGCTGTATTTCGTCATCTTCTCGGCGATTATTTTTCCGCCGCAGATAACGATCATTGCGCTGTTCCAGACGCTGGTGCAGTACGGGCTGTACAACAGCCTGATCGGCCTGTCGCTGGTGTACATCGCGGTGCAGTTGCCGCTGACCGTTTATATCCTCGAAAGTTTTTTCGCGCGCATTCCGGCCGATTTGTTCGACGCCGCGAGAATTGATGGCTATCCGGAGTGGCACATCTTCTGGAAGGTCAGTCTGCCGATCGCGCTGCCGGCAATCGCGACGACCGTGATCCTTAACACGATCCTGCTCTGGAATGAGTTTCTGTACGCAGTCGTGCTGATCACGGACGAGGCCAAGCGCACATTGCCGCTCGGCA
>JACCYC010000335.1 GCA_013696665.1 Burkholderiaceae bacterium
TGGGCTATGTCGTTGCTTTGCTTGTCGTAAGCAACCAGCACCGCGCAGCCTTTGTAGTCGATGCCGAACTCGGTGTTGTCGTAGCCGATTCGCTTGATCGTGCGGCGCGTGACGTCGATGTAGTC
Organism: Burkholderiaceae bacterium; assembly: GCA_013696665.1. Taxonomy (GTDB): domain Bacteria; phylum Pseudomonadota; class Gammaproteobacteria; order Burkholderiales; family Burkholderiaceae_F; genus JACCZX01. Next base: position 126 of record JACCYC010000335.1, read on the forward strand.
GACATGCGAATTGGTGGTGACTTCGCCCGCGAGCACAACGAGTCCCGTGTTGCAAAGTGTTTCGGCGGCGACCCTCGAGCGCGGATCCTCGGCGAGAATCGCGTCGAGAATGGCGTCGGAAATCTGGTCGGCGACCTTGTCCGGGTGACCTTCGGAAACCGATTCGGATGTAAAAAGAAAATTGCCTGACATCGTGCACTCCCTGCGAACGTTGATTGCGATTCGCACTCTTTGGAGTGCGACGCTTTAGCGGTATTTCCCTCGGCTATGCTGTCGAGGCTCGCCCCGCAAGTAGTCGTTAACTCGGCGAAGCGTCGATTGTATTGGAACCCGCAGAGACCGCGTCTGGCCGACTTTCTCAAGCTTATTAACGCCTGCAAGTTCGCTGACTCGGCGGGGCGTGCGTTGCTACACCGGTGAGCACCCCATCGGCTCATTGGTTTGCAAGACTTTCGATCGCTCTGATCAATTCCACCTGGCGTTGGTCCCAGTCCGCGCGCTCCGCTTTGGGCACGCTATTGGGCGATCTTCTGTGGTGGGTCGTGGTGTCGCGACGCCGCGTAACCCTGACTAATCTGCGGCTGTGCTTCCCGTCGCTCGGCGAGCAGCAGCGGATTTCGATCGCGCGCGAGTGCTTTCGAAACATTGCACGCAGCGGCCTCGATCACTCGGTGCTGTGGCGGGCCCATCGCTCTGATCTGGAGCGCTACATCAGGGTCGAAGGCATCGAGCATCTACACGCGGCGGCAGGTCGGCCGCTAATTTTGATCGCGCCGCATTTCGTTGGGCTGGATGCCGGTGGCATCCGCTTCAACACGTTGATGCGCGGCATTTCAATTTACTCAACGCAAACCAATCCGGTGTGGGATGAGTGGCTGCTCAAAGGCCGCCGCCGCTTCAATGAACCGGTGCTGGTCGCACGGCAGGGCGCCGACATCAGAGCGGTGATCCGCAATGTTCGTGAAGGTCTGCCGCTTTACTACCTGCCCGATATGGATTTGGGGGCGGCAAATTCGATTTTTGTCCCGTTCTTCGGTGTATCTGCCGCCACAATTCCAATGGTTCCGCGAATTGCGCGAATCGCCCATGCGCAGGTGATGATGACGGTGACCGAGATGACCCCGGAAGGTTATGTGCTCCACTTCGAGGCGCCCTGGCAAGACTTCCCAGGCGAATCGATCGAAGCAGATACAGAGCGCATGAATCATGAAATTGAGCGCTGGGTGTTGAAAATGCCGAGTCAATATCTGTGGACCCATCGTCGCTTCAAGACCCAGCCGGAAGGTAAGGCGGGCGTTTATGGCCGTGCAGCGCGCGCGTCGGTCGAGCGATGAAGCTTCGTTTCACCAAGATGCACGGCGCCGGTAACGACTTCGTGATGCTCAACGGCGTTTCGCAGCGCATCGATCTGTCGTCGCAGCAGCTGCGCGCGTTGGCAGATCGCCGCTTCGGTGTCGGCGCCGACCAGATATTGATGGTCGAGCCGCCACAACGGGCCGAGGTCGATTTCAATTACCGAATATTCAATAGCGACGGCGGGGAAGTCGAGCAGTGCGGCAACGGCGCCCGTTGTTTCGTCCGTTTCGTGCACGACGAAGGGCTTACGCACAAGCGCGTGATCAGGGTGCACACGCTCGCGGGGATCATCGAGCCGCAACTGCAGCAGAATGGCAACGTCACGGTCGACATGGGTGTTCCGCGTTTCGAACCTCTTGCAATTCCATTCGATTCAACTGGCCTGACGCCGATGACTGAACATCGAGAACACCTGTGGCCGCTGGATATCGGACATCAGGTGATGATCGCGGCGCTGTCGATGGGCAACCCGCATGCCGTGCAGCGTGTCGACGATGTCACGGCGGCTGCAGTCACGATCGACGGGCCCTTGATAGAGAATCATCGACGCTTTGCGTCCCGCGTCAACGCAGGATTCATGCAGATCATCGACCGTCACTCGATCCAGCTGCGGGTGTGGGAGCGTGGCGCGGGCGAGACGCTGGCGTGTGGCACAGGCGCATGCGCGGCCGTTGTCAGCGGTATACGCCGCGGTTTGCTCGATTCTCCGGTTAAAGTGCTCGCCCCTGGCGGCGAACTGATGATCGAATGGCGCGACTCAATACCCGAATCACCGGTCCTGATGACCGGCGGCGCAGTAACAGTATTCAAAGGCGAAATTGAAATCTGACCTCTGGGCTTGAAACTTTCTCTATGACAACTCTGCAGTCACAGGATGTCGTGCACTACCTGGCGCGCCACGTGGATTTCTTCGAACAGCATCCGCAACTGCTATCGCAGCTGCACCTGCCTCATCCGCACGATGGCAAGTCCATCTCACTGGTTGAGCGGCAGTCGCTGATGCTGCGCGAGCGCATCAAAGCGCTCGAAAGCAAGGTTGCGGAGATGGTGCGGCATGGCCAGGAGAACGACGCAATCGCCGACAAGCTCGTGTTGTGGGTTCGCGCGCTGCTAAGCGAAACGAACGAAGCGGCATTGCCGGCGACGCTGATCAGCGAGTTGAAGCGCATTTTCGATGTGCCCTACGCGGGGATTCGTCTCTGGGAAACCAAATCAGCAGTCGCCTTCCTCGATTGCGCGCAGGCGGTGGAAAGCGACACCGTTAGCTTCGCCAACAGCATGCGTGTGCCTTTTTGCGGGCCGAATGTCGGCTTCGAAGCGGCGGCGTGGCTCGAAGACGCCGGCACGGTCAAGAGCCTGGCGATGCTTCCTCTAAGAGTCGGCGCGGACCCGCAGACGTTCGGCATGCTGGTTCTGGGATCCGCGGATCCTGAGCGCTTCCACTCTTCGATGGGCACAACCTTCCTGGAAAAAATCGGGGAACTTGCCAGCGCTTCGCTGGCGCGGTTGCGGCAATGAGCGCCGAATCACGATGACAGCTGCGGGCGGTTTGGAGCTGGTCGATCAGTTTCTCCAGCAGCTTTCGACCCAGCGCCGCGCATCGCGTCACACCATTGCAGCCTATCGGGCAGATCTCGAAAAGTTGGTCGTTTCCGCGGGGGCACAAACGCTGTCGGCGCTGACTTCGCACGACGTTCGGCGTTACATGGCAAATCTGCACTCCGCGGGGTTGAGTCCTGCATCCATCGCCCGAACCCTGTCGGCATGGCGTTCGATGTATCGCTGGTTATGCGAGCGCGGCCTGGCGCCACTCAACCCGGCTATCGGCGTGCGCGGGCCAAAGCGCAGCAAACGACTGCCCAAGGCGTTGTCGGCGGATCAAGCCGTCACGTTTGCTGGACAGCCGGCGGACGATTCGTCTGTGGCACATCGCGACCATGCGATCGTCGAGCTGCTTTACTCAAGCGGTCTGCGACTGGCTGAGTTGGTTTCACTCGACTACCGGTATTTCGACCCCGAGGGCGCAACGCCTGCGTCATCGAGCTGGATCGATTTGCCCGTGGCCGAAGCCACTGTCACGGGAAAGGGCGGCAAGACCCGCACGGTGCCCATCGGTGCTCCGGCGTGCGCGGCGCTGGTTCGCTGGCTCACGCTGCGGTCTGCGCAGGCCCGCTGCGATCAACGCGCGCTGTTCGTCGCTACCGGCGGCAAGCGGCTGTCGGCGCGCAGTGTGCAGTCGCGGCTGGCGCTGCTATCGCGAAAACTTGGCCTCGGAATTCACGTCCACCCTCACGTGTTGCGCCACAGCTTTGCTTCTCACCTGCTGCAATCGAGCGGCGAT
>JACCYC010000338.1 GCA_013696665.1 Burkholderiaceae bacterium
CCACCGGAAATTATCAATCGTCTTAATTCAGAACTGAACAAGATTTTCGCGAGCACAGAAACGAAAGAGAAGCTTGGACCTCAGGGCTTCGACTTGTCTGCGCCGCTGACGCCGGCAGCGTTCGGAAAGTTGATAGCCGACGACCTTGTGCGCTGGGTCCCGATCGTTAAGGCGTCCGGAGCGAAGGCCGACTAGGCCGCAAGTGGCCTTTCCTAAGGCCTTTCGGTCAACCTAAAGACCGACCGCTTCCGCCACGAGCCGCTTTAGCTCACGTCGAAGTTTGTCGCGCACCGGCGCAAGGCTGCGGCTGCGGTTCAGATTGTTGAGCTCAAATGGATCGCGGTCCAGATCGTAGAGCTCATCGAGCTCGCCGGCCCGGCCGCGGTTGACCCAGTGGATGTATTTGTAGCGATCCGTGCGCACCGCCTTGTACGTCATCGCGACCAGCCACGGCATCGCCTGCTCAGCCCAGTATTCGATCAGGATCGATTTGCGCCATGCTGCGCGGCGCGCCGAGAACAGCGGCAACAGCGACTTGCCTTGGATCTGCGCGCCGGGTTTGCCTCCTGCCAATTCGATCAGCGTGGGTGCGAGATCCTGGCAGATCACAAGCTCACGCCGGCGCGAGCCGGCTTTGACCTTTCGCGGGTAACGCACAACAAACGGTGAACGAATGCCCTCTTCGTAGGCAAAACGCCGCTCCGGCCCCAACGCGTGTTCGCCAAAGAAGAAACCGTTGTCGCTGAAGAACACGATGAAGGTGTTGTCGAGTTGCCCGTTTTCTTCGAGCACGGTGATGATCGAGCCAACGCCTTCGTCCACCGCCGCCATCATGCGGGCGCGCAAGCGAATCTCTTCCTGATCGCCTGATTGCAGCGCTGACAGGATCGCCTGCGACTCTGCACCCGATTTCATCGCGAAGCTGTCGGCCCACGCGGGCTTGCTCTTGATCACGTCAGCCGGTGCCAACATGTTGGGCGAGCGCGGGAATACGGCGCCGCGATAGAGGTCTTTGTGGCGCTCGGCGACGACATAGCCACCTTGCGCCGAAATGCGCAGCGTGCCGTCGGCGGCCTGCTCCGCATCCGGGTGTACCGCCTTGTGCGCGAAGAAAAGCGAGAACGGCTTGCTTCGCTTGCGCTGCAAAAAATCGACTGCAAGGTCGTTCATGATGTCGGTGATGTAGCCGGTGTGCTGCACGTATTCGCCGTTGTGATTCAAGCGCGGACCGTTCAACTTTCCGTGTCCGTCGTAGCTGACCCACGTGTCGTAACCGGGGCGCGGCATGCCGTCGTTGCCCATATGCCACTTGCCGATGTGGGCGGTTTCGTAACCCAATCTCTGGAGTTCGAGGTGATAGTTCGGCAGGCGATGACTCATCGCATCGCGGGCGACGTTATCGATGATCCCGTGCCGACTGGCGTACTGCCCGCTGACAATTGAAGCGCGATTCGGCGAACAGATGGGTGTCGTATGAAACGCACGCTCGAACATCGCGCCTTCTCGCGCGAGCCGATCGATGTGCGGCGTTTTCATATAAGGATGACCGCCGGCACCGAACTCGTCGTATCGCAGGTCGTCGATCAGAATTACCAGGAAATTGGGTTTCATAGTCCTAGGAATCGTATGTCACGGTGAGCAGCGTAAATTGCAGCGGTCTAAACGGCGCACTGCTCAATGTACCAAGCTCATACCGTTCTACAAATACAAACGCCAGGACGCGGGTTTAACGAAATCACCCAGCTAGTTCGCAGCTGGTTGAACCAAGGCAACATCAACGATGGGCTTTTGACCATCTATATCCGGCACACGTCGGCGAGCCTGCTGATTCAGGAGAACGCTGACCCGCAGGTGACGCGCGACTTGGAGCGATTCTTTACGCGCTTGGTGCCTGACGGCGATCCTTTGTTCGAGCACCGTGCCGAGGGCGCGGACGACATGCCAGCGCACGTTCGTACTGCGCTCACGCAAACCCATCTATCGATCCCGATGATCGCCGGCCAACTTGCGCTTGGCACGTGGCAGGGCATTTATGTTGTCGAACATCGAACGCGTGGACATCTGCGCGAAGTGGTATTGCATTTGCTCGGCGAATAACTTCACCGTGCGATTATTCACTGCCGGCATCAGGCGTAGGAGAGACAATGAAACGGCGTGACGTATTGCTCGCGGCCGCATGGAAGATCGGTGACGCGGCCGACGTGCGCACGCTCGCCGCGCTCGCGCGGCCCTGATCGCAACACGATGCAATCGGGTGGACGATCTCGCATCGTCGTCATTGACGATTACGAGCATGCCATACGGAAGCTTGCGGATTGGTCCGATATCGACGCACACGCGGACGTCGAGGTACACCATGATCCGCTGCAGGGCGACGCTCTGCATGCAGCTTTGCACGATGCAGATGCAGTCGCACTGATTCGTGATCGCACACCGTTTCAGGCGGACTTGATCAACCGTCTGCCGAAACTGCGCTATCTGATTTTCACGGGTGCACGCAATTCCGCCCTTGATGCGAGAGCACTGGCAGCGCGTGGCATTCCGGTCAGCCACACTGAATGGGGGCCGTCAAAGGACAGCACCTGCGAGCTGACGTGGGCGCTGATTCTTGCGGCCATCAAGCAGCTCGAAGCGCAGTTTTCCTCGATGCGCCGCGGCGCTTGGCGTGATGGCCAAAACGTGTTGCCCGGGGTGCTTGCCGGGGAGCGGCTCGGTTTGATTGGATTGGGTGAGATTGGCGGGCGCGTTGCCCGCATCGGCATGGCGTTCGGCATGAAGGTTTGCGCTTGGAGTCCGCGCATGACGGTCGAGCGCGCGTCTCAATATGGCGCAAGCGCTGTCTCGCTTGAAGAGTTGCTCACCTCATCGAAAGTCGTGAGTCTTCATCTGGTGCCGACCGACCTGACGCGGCAACTGCTTAACGCCGACCGGCTTTCGCTGATGCGTGCGGATTCCGTCCTGGTCAATACGTCGCGCGCGGCTCTGATTGACATGCCGGCACTTCTGTTGGCGTTGCGCGCAGGCAAGCCCGCGATGGCGGCGCTCGATGTTTACGACCAAGAACCGCTGCGCTCGGATCACCCGCTGCGCGACCTTACAAATGTGATTTTGACGCCTCACATTGGGTTCGTCACGCAGCCGGTGTTCGAGGCTTTCGCGCGCGGGGTCACTGAATGCCTGCGAGCCTGGCTGAACGGGGAGCCCGTGGTTCGCCCGTTGGCGATCGATTAGCTAGGAATTAGGCGATTGATCGCTTTCAGTGGTTTCGTCGAAAGCGACCGCGAGAGCCTCTTCCTCGGTGAGCGCCGCTCCAGCCGCCAATTGACGGTCGAACTCTACCGGTCCCAGTTCAGCCTGTGCGCGGGCCACGATCTCGTTACGCATGCTCATGATCATCGGAAAAGGGATGCGACCCGCAATCGCGAATGAGTGATCGACGTAGCCGAGAAGGCCGGCCGCCCGGTCCTCGGCACCATGCCGTGCGTGGACCAGCGCGATGGTCAGCAGCTTCGGCGCGACGTCCTGCATTCGCTGAATGTGTGGGACCGCAGCGCGTCCGTTTGCAAGCGCTTCGTCGCGGTCGCCACGCAAAGCGTGTGCGAGCGCAAGAAATGACATGGCGGTGCCAATCCCGTGCGGCGCGTTCATCTGTCGCAATGCGGCGAGCACGCTGCCAAGCAGCTCGATCGCCGCATCGAAACGACCACGGCCGCACTCGTACAACCCTACATTGCACAGTGCCAGCTGCACGCCCCACTCGTTGCCGCTATCGCGGTAGAGCGCGGCCTGGCGCATCGCACTCTCGACCGCGCGGTCATGCTGGCCCAGGTGCAGGTAGTTGACCGCTTTCGATACTGCCAGCGCCGCGGCCTGCCGGGCCGGCGCGTCAGGCGCGATCAGCGCCTCGGCCTCAGAAATGGCAGCAGCAACCTGTTGAAGTTCCCCCAGGCGCGCGCCAATCATCGCCGCGAAAATCAGCGCGTCTACCAGCCGCGGTGTATTACGCAACGAGCGATACAGTTCCGCCGCGCGCAGTGATGCAAGAAAGCACTCGCGCCGCACGCCCATATGGGCTAGGGTCGCCAAGAACAGATTGAAGCGCGCCTCGATTTCGGGGGACACGCTTTCAGAGAGCGGCAGCATCGCCAGCGCTCGCTCGATTCCCTCGTTGAGCTGTGCATGGGCCATCCAAACACTGCTGCTGCAGCTGATCAATTCGCAGGCGAACGCCCGATCGCCCGCTGCCGACTCGGCCCAGGCGAGCGCGGCCCGCAGGTTGTCCAGCTCCGCGCCGGCCCGGATTTGGGCGGCAGTGGTCGCTTTCCATCGCTGCTCGTCCAGAGGCGACAGAAATGCGAGCATCGCTTCGGCGTGACGCCTCAGCAAAAGTGGCGTCTCGCCAGCGGCCGCGAGCTTCTCCAGCGCAAACGCGCGCATGGTTTCGAGGAGCCGGTAGCGCGGCAATTCGTCGGCATCCGCGACCAGTAGTGATCTATCTACCAGGTGACCGAGCAGATCCAGCACCGCCCACCGATCGATCTGTTCGTCCGCCGCGACGTCTTGCGCCAGTTCGAGAGTGCATCCGCCAACGAAGACGCCGACCCGGCGAAACACGGTCTGCTCAGCGGGCGATAACAATCCGTAACTCCAGTCGAGTGCGGCGCGTAGCGTCTGGTGGCGACGCAGCGTCGCTCGCGTGCCGCCCGTCAAGATTTGAAAACGCTCGCCCAGCCGAGCGCGCAGTCCCTCCACGCCGAGTAGGCGTACGCGCGCGGCGGCCAGTTCGATTGCCAGCGGCATGCCGTCGAGTCGACGGCAAATTTCCGCAATCGCTGACACGTTGGCAGCCGTCAGCTGTAGTCGCGGATCGGCAGCTCGGGCGCGCGCAACGAAAAGCTCGACCGCCGCCGCCGGCGCGTCCAACGTTTCCGCAACAGGCAGGCTTCCTAGCCGATAGACCTGTTCTTCCGGGATGTGCAGGGCTTCCTGACTGGTGACGAGGATGCGAAGCGCAGGTGCGTTGCGCAACAGCGTCCGCGCGCATTCAGCTGCTGCATCCAGCAGATGCTCGCAGTTGTCCAGGACCAACAGCGCGGTTTGCTTGCGCAGCAACGCGCCAACCGTTTCGAGAGCCGGTCGGTCATCACCGATACGAACGCCGAGTGCCCGGGCAATCGCTCCGGAGACCAGCGCGCCGTCGCTGAGCGCTGCCAGCTCGACCCACCACACACCGTCGGAGAAGCGTTCTTGCTGCGCGTTTGCGACGGTCAGCGCAAGCCGCGTCTTGCCAATGCCGCTCGCGCCGACGATCGATACTTGTGGGTGTGTGCTCAGCAATTCGCCGACGGCGCGCGCGTCATCATCGCGACCGTAGAGCAGCTCGTGATGCGGCGACAGGTTGGTGGGCGTAGCCGCTGCCGCGGGCGTGACAGGCGGCGGGGTAGCGGAAAACGCCGAGTCCTGCGTCGGTGCGTCCAACTCGGCCATGAAGCGATAGCCGCGTCCGGGGATCGTTGCGATCGTCTGCGGCCCAAGCAGTTTGCGCAGTGCCGAGATGTGCACCTGCAGATTGTTTTCCTCGACCACCAGATTCGGCCACACGAGCTCGAACAGCTCGTTCTTGCTCACGGGGCGATCGCGCCGCTTCACCAGCGCGAGCAGCACGTCGAGGGCACGCGCACCCAACCTGGCGGGCTGCCCGTCGATCAGCAACTGGCGCTGCTCGACGTCCAACAGGACCGTGCCGAAGCGCAGCGAGGAAGTCGTCGTGTCCATGCGCCCGCAGCTTAAAGGGCGGGCGCGGTAACGCGCCGGATTCATCGCGAATTAAGGCGGATTAAGGCGCGACCCAAAGACCTGAATGGTGTCGCGGGCAGACGATGCACTCCTCGACAACGATCACCTGGAGTTCTCAATGAAAAACTTGTCTTCTTCCCGCTTTGCCCTGGCTTGCTTCGGCTTGCTGTCAGTCGCTGTCTCAACCGCTGCGCAGGGGCAATTCAAGTGCGACCAACTGCAGCTCAGGCGCGTCGATGCCACCGCTTGCGCCCTCGGAGCCAAGGACGTTGCATCACTGCGCCGCTTCGTTACGCGCACGCAGGCGATCTACAGCCTGCAGATGGAGGATTACGTGCGCTTCGAGGGGGATGAGCCGAAAGCACCGCCTGCACGGCCCGCGCAGGTCACGCCGCGGAACTCGGTCGCTGGCATCGCGCCTCCCTCGCGCTGAGGAGTTGACGGCGCATTGCGGCAAAGGACTGCCGAGCCGCGCGCGGGGCGCCGTCCCTCTCGCTCAACAAATAAGCCACGAATGGAGAGATCATGCTCAAACCTACCAAAAAGCAGCGCGTAGTTTCCGTTACTACGATCGCTATCACGACGATCGGAGTTTTGCTGGGAAGCGTCGAAAACACGTTGGCGCAGGAACCGCAGCGCATTGTGGCTGCGCCACCATCGCAACTTGCGAGTGCCGGACTAAAGGTCATCGAAGACGCCTTCTGGGTGTGCGACTACGTCGCTATAACGCGGGGCAACAGCGATATCGCAACCTGCACCGCGGGCTACGAAGCACTCAAGGACCGCAAGTTTGCGGGCGATTCTGACGCCCTGGTGTCTTGGTGGCGTCAGAACAAAGCCGCGCAGCATCAAAACCTCGCTGTGGCGGACAGCCCAATTCAGTAACAAATTATCGCCAGTGTCGAAGGAGAACCATCATGAACGGCAAGACGAAGCACCCGCAATGGGCGGCACTGATTTTCGCCGCCTCGTTAATCGCAAGTCCCGTGGCGAGTGCCGACGCGGTGTGCGACTGGAACATCAAAGCCGGCGACCTGGTGGTCAGCGCCCGGATGGGCCCTCCACCCGCCAATCGCGCGATGGCTATCGCCAATACAGCCGTCTATGAAGCCGTAAACGCCATTACGAAGCGCTATCCCGCCGGCGCGTTGAAACTGGAAGCGGCACCAGGCGCTTCGGTCGACGCCGCGATCGCGGCTGCAAACCGCACGGCGCTCGCGAAGCTGCTCCCGTCTCAGCAGGCTGCGATCGACAGCGCTTATCAAGCTGCATTAGCGAAGATAGCTGACGGTGCAGCCAAAACTTCGGGTATCGCAGTGGGCGAGCAGGCCGCGGCGGCAATTCTTGCATCGCGCGCCGACGATGGCGCTGCTGCGGGAGAAACATACCGACCCCAAACGGCGGCCGGTGTCTACGTGCCCACAGTGTTACCAGCGGTCACGCACTGGCCGCAGCGCAAGCCCTGGCTGATGACCAGTGCTTCGCAATTCCGCCCCGGTCCGCCACCTGCACTGACGAGCGCGTTGTGGTCACGCGACTACAACGAAGTCAAGGCGCTCGGCGGCAAGGGCAACTCGCGACGCTCAGCGGAGCAAACCCAGATCGCCGGCTTCTGGGAAGCCACGTTGCCTCCGATCTTCAACGGCATTGTGCTTTCAATCGCTGATGTTCCTGGCCGCGAGGTCACGCAGAATGCTCGCCTGTTTGCGGCGATAGCTCAAGCCGCAGACGATGCGCTGCTTGCCGTCTTCGAGGCCAAGTATCACTACAACTTCTGGAGGCCGGTCACCGCCATCCGAAACGGCGACCTTGATGGCAATGACGCGACGGAGCGGGATCCCTCGTGGACGCCGTTCATCGAGAGTCCGATGCACCCCGAGTATCCGTGCGCGCACTGCATCGTCGCTGCCGCCGTCGGCACCGTGCTTCAAGCGGAGGTCGGCACTGGCGCGATGCCGACACTGACGACGAGCAGCTATCTCGTAAAGGGCCCGGCACGGAACTGGAAAAAGATCGACGACTTCATGCAGGAAGTGGGAAACGCTCGTGTCTACGACGGAGTGCACTTTCGCAACTCAACCGAAGTCGGCACAGCCATGGGCAAGCAAGTCGGGGAACTCGCGGTAGCGAAGTTTCTGCGTCGGGCTGATTAGCTTGGCGACTTCAGTCGGTATGTCCCAAGGTTCCCATCACGCAAATACAAGGAGGAGGACTTCGACGATGATTTCCCGCACGCGTCTTACAGCGGTTTGCTGCGGAGCCGCCTTAATCGCTGTAAGCGATGTTGGGTTTTCGAAACCGATTCCGATTTCGGAGAAGAACAAGTGAACATTCCGCAATTTGATTGCTGAACCTGCAGTGCACCCCAGCAGAATCGCAGGCTAGGGTGCCGGTGGCGAGTCCCTCTCGGAGAAAAAACCATGCGCAATGAACTGATAATCACGGCAAGCATTCTGATCCTCACGGCCTGCGGTGGCTCTTCATCGGATGACCCTGCCGGTGCGGCGCCCCAGCCGACCATCGCCGATCCGGCGCTGGAGCAGGCCGCCGCCATGTTCGCAGCAACCGCGTTCGCACCCACTGGCGGCCTTCCGGCGCTGCCTAACCTTGTGCCGACCGCAAACGAATTCGGCTTCGCCGCCACTTTCAGCAAAACCGGCGTCATTGACCGCACCGGCCCGTTCTTCCAGAGCCTCGGCATAAACGGCCGCAGTTGCTCAAGCTGTCACATCCAAGGCGAGGGCTGGACGATCACGCCAAGTGGCGTGCAGCAGCGCTTCGAAACAACCGACGGCAACGATCCGATCTTTCGCCTTGTCGACGGCTCGAACTCGCCGAAGGCTGATGTGTCGACCGTCGAGGCGCGTCGCACTGCTTACAGCATGCTGCTGAACAAAGCGTTGATCCGCGTTGGCATCGGAATCCCCGACGGTGCCGAGTTCGAGCTGGTCGCCGTCGATGATCCGTACGGATATGCCAGTGCCAAGGAGCTGTCGCTGTTTCGGCGTCCGCTGCCAACAGCGAATATGGATTTTCTTAGTACCGTAATGTGGGATGGTAGGGAAACTATTCTCGACCCCGCTGGAGTCGACTGCGTGCTCGGCACCACCAACTGTTTCGCGACACTGCACTTCACGTTAGGAAATCAGACGAACAGTGCAACCGTCGGGCACTCGGAAGCGCCGCTGCCGATTAGCGACTTACAACGGAAAGCGATCGTCGATTTTCAGACCGATCTTTTTACCGCGCAAATATTCGACCGGGACGTCGGCTATCTGACGTCGCAGAACGCGCGTGGCGGCGTGGTCGCGTTATCGAGCGAAGCGTTTTACTTTGGCATCAACGACACGCTGATCGGTGACTATCGAACGCAGGCGCCGTTTACACCCACGGCGATGAAGATGTATGAGGCGTGGACCAGCGCGTCACCTGACTTGAGCATTGGAAATGCACAGTTGCGCGATCGCGTAGCGGCAGCGCGCAATGCGGTGGCGCGTGGTCAAACATTGTTCAACGCCAAGCCGATCCAGATTCGCGACGTCAAAGGCCTGAACGACGCGCTCGCCATCCCCACGATCCCGGGCACCTGCACGACATGCCATAACTCGCCTAACGTCGGCAACCATTCGGTGCCGCTGCCACTCGATATAGGTTTGGCCGACGCTTCACGGCGCACTCCCGACATGCCGCTGTACACGCTACGCCACAAGACCAGCGGTGCGACCGTGCAGACGACCGACCCTGGACGCGCGTTGATTAGTGGTAAATGGAACGACATCGGGCGCTTCAAAGGGCCGATATTGCGAGGCCTCGCAACGCGGGCGCCGTACTTTCACAACGGTTCGGCCAAAGACCTGCACGAAGCGGTGGAGTTTTACGACACGCGCTTCGGCATGGGCCTGACAGTGGATGAGAAGAACGACCTCGTCGCGTTTCTGCGAACGCTTTGACGCGGTCTCGCATCGCCAGCACACACGTCGTCTTTCGTCCGCAGTTTGCGATCTCTGCGCGGCACGGAACTGGACGAAGATCGAGGACTTCGTGCAGGAAGTTTGGAACGCGCGTGTCTACGACGGAGTGCACTTCCGGCAACTCAACCGAAGTCGCAATGGCCATGGGTAAGCAAGTCGGGGAGCTCGCGGTAGCGAAATTTCAGCGTCGGGCTGATTAGCTTTGCTGCGCGACGCCGCGTTGGCGAAACGCGGACCTTGCAGCAGACGAAGTGCGTTAAGCGAGAAACTTGAGGGTGGCTGGCACCTGCCGGCGCACCAGCGTTACGTGCGGCCATTCAGCGTCCGGGTGCCAGCTGCTCGAGCAGGCGCGCGTCACCCGCAACCGACCTACCATATGCCATCAGGAAAGTGTTCGCGCTGCACAGCCGCAACCGCCAACGCCAGTCGCGTCTTACCGATGCCGCCGGCGCCGACGATTGACACGTGCGAATGCTTGCGCAGCAACTCGCCGACGGCGCTGATGTCCCCAGCAGCTTGCGCAGCGCCGAGATGTGGACCTGCAGGTTGTTCTCTTCGACCACGACATCGAGCCAGACGAGTTCGAACAATTCGTTCTTGCCCACAGCGCGCTGGCGCCGCTCGACCAGCGCGACTATTACATCGAAGGCGCGCGCGCCGATTTTGGCGGGCTGCCCGTCGATCCGTAATCGGCGCTGCTCGACATCAAGCTGGACGCCGCCGAAGCGCAATTCGAAGTCGTGGTGTTCATGAGAAGTTAATTCGCGTCCTGCCTCCAACGTCGACGCTTAACGGGAGCGATGAAACCAAACAGGCTGCAATTCATAAGGATTAAGGCTGATTAACGCGCAGCCCAAAGACCTGAACGGGGTGTCGGCCGCACCATTCGTCCGTCGTCAACCCACCCTCGAAGGAACTCAAATGAACCCGAACTCGATCAAGCAGCGCGTCGTTTTCTTCACGCTGGCCGCGTGTGCCAGTTTCAGCACTTTCGCCTTGATGGTGCTGGCCCCGCTGGCGGCTAACGGCGGCCTGGCCTGAATCGCTACTCGCTGCCGGCACCCTGCAAGGCGCAGCACATTCGCGAAACACGGCCGCCCCGCCGAACCGTGTTCGTGCAATTGCATCCAGAGGAGATCTCAATGAAAAGTCTCGCCCGTTTCCGCCTTACCGTTGCCTGCTTCGGCGTGCTCTCGGTTGCTGCCGTTCAACCGCTCGCGCCGAAATCAAGTGCGATCGGCAGCACCTGACTCGTGTCGATGCCACCGCCTGTGCCAAAGCGGCCGAGAGCGCGACTCGCTGCGGCAATATGTGTGGCGTACCCGCATGATCCACGGTCTGCAGATGAGTGACTACATGCGCATCGATGGAGAAGAGCCGGTCGCGCAGTTCAGGCGGACCTCGCAAGCTGACCTGCAACGTTCGGTAGCGAGCCGCGCAGCGCCGTCACGCTAGCCAGTTGCCGACGCACAGCGGGGAGGACTCCCCCGATCCGAACCGCTGTGAGCTCGGCACGTAGAAACGCGGTCTGCTTATTCGAGTGGCCGGGAGTGCTTCGATCGCGCGAGGTTGCCGGTGTATGTTTTATCTCGAAAGCGGCAAAACCGATTTCCGAGCACCCGAAAAAAGTCCCGAGCGGTTCCAGACTTCAACCAGCGCGTCCGTGGACGCCCAACCCTCAGAAGCGCGCGTTCGTCGGAACACTAAAATTCAAGCGAGAAACTTGAGTGTGGCTGGCACCTGCCGGCGCAACAAGGCGTTACGTGCAGCCCATTCAGCGTCCGGTGCAAGCTGCTCGAGGAGGCGCGCGTCACCCGCAACCAGCACGGCTATCGGTACACCGTCGCGATACAGCACACGGTTGCCGGTCAATGCGGGTACGCGCGGCCCCGGACTCAGAATCCCGACCAGGTTCAGGGGGTCGGCGCCGCTGATGCTAACCAGTGCACCCGTTGCTTCCCGCCGTCGCATGTCGCGCAACAGCCCGATCGCTTCAGGCGCGGCGAACTGCTCACCCGAGGTGCCGGAAACGAAACGCCCGCCGCGAATTTCGCCGCGCGCCTCGAGCCTTCGATAGCAACGCAAGAGATCGCGCCAAGGCGGGAGCCATGCGGCCTCGCGCGCAATCAGCCGCCAGAACACGACGCCGTAGCGTCGCAGCAGTGTGCGCGCGACATGATCAACCACATCTGCAGTTTCGGCGGCGCGCCGCTTGCGCACCAGCGCCCAGCGGCCTGCATCTTCGATACCAAAAAGCGCAGTGCGGCGCAGGCGCTTCTGTCCATCGAAGGTCCGGCGGCGATCAGACGGCACCAGCAATGCGCGCAAGCCTCCAAAGCTATCCGCATTGATCAGACCCTGTGCGACGAGCTCGGCCAGTGCGAGTTCAACCTGCGTGCGCAACAACGTGGTGCCTTCAACGAGCTCCTCGAAAAACGACGCGCCATGGTCGGCAATGAATTGCACGACCTGTTGCGCACCGGACGTCAGCGTCACGTCGCTGCCGTCCGGTGCAAGAGTCGCCCAGATCCCCAGATTGCGCCGTGATGCGAGTGCGATCGGCGTCGTGCGCACTGGGCTCGGTGAACGTTCGGCGCCCGCGCGGCCGCTCGTGTTCAATGGCGCAATGCGCGTCCAAACGACGCGTCCGGAACGGCTTAATTCGTCGAGCCACGCCGGGTCGTACTCATTGACACGCGCCGGAAGTATCTCGGTTTCCCATGCGGCCGCCGGTGCCTCGAAACCTTCGAGTTGCGACACGATGTTGGCAACTGCGTCGGCACCCTCGACGCGCGCGTCTGGAGCTACGCGCTGCCATTCGAAAAGAAAGCGCACGAAATCACGCGCTTCGACCGGCTCGATCTCGCGTCGAAGCCGATTGACCGTGTAGCGATGAATTCGCGCAAGCAGCCGACGCTCGCACCATTCGGTTTCCGTTGCGTCGGGACTGAACTGTCCGCGCATCACCGAGCCGTCAGCTTCAAGTCGTGCCAGCGAGATCTCGACCTCCGAAGCTGCGAGTCTCAGAGGAGCAGCGAGTGTGCATGCCGTCACCGGCCCCATCGCCTGCAAGCGATCGCGTACGACTTCGACGAGGGCGTCGTGCCGCGCCCATGTCTTTTGATATTGGACGGGTACCGCAATCGCCGGCGCGTGCTCCGCCGATGGAAACAGCGCGCAGAATTCAGGCAATCGCTCGGCCGCCACAAGAATCGCGGGGCCATCCAGCGCAAGCCGCGTCGCACGATTGGCAGCGGCAAGTTGATCGATCAATGTTCCCCATCCCGCCTCGGCGTTGATTTCGGCCTCGCTGAAAAAACCAAAGCTCATCAGCGCGTCGTGCAGCTCATCGGCCGCACGTGGCTCGGGCCACACTTCCTCGCGCACGCGGCGAATCGCATCGGCGTCGAGCTTGCCGAGGTCGCCCGCAGACTCGGGATCGATCCAGCGGCGCGCCAGCACGGCCTGCGTACGGCGCTCTTCCAGCGGCGCATCGTCAAGGTATGCGTACGGGCGCGCAGAAAGAATCTCGAGCGCCAGCGGGGACGGCTCGGTGAGATCGCGAGCATTCACTTTGATCTGGCCAAGTTCAATCGCATTGAGCACTCGCTCAAGGCCGTCGATATCCATCGCTTCGTGCAGGCAGTCGTCGATCGTCTGCCGCACCAGCGGGTGATCAGGTATTTCGCGATCGCCGACGATGTTTTCGCCGCACGCAACCTGGTCGGGGAAGATCGACGCCAGCAAATCTTCTGCCGCCATCCGTTGCAGCTGCGGTGCAACCTTATGGCCGCCGCGAAAGCGCAGCAGCGCCAGGGCGAACCCTGCGTTCCATCGCCAGCGGGTACCGAACATCGGCGCAGCGAGCAACGCCTGCACCAGCAGCGGCCGCACGGTTTTGGCTGACAAGTAATGCGCAACATCGGCCAGTGGAAAACTGTGGCTACTGGCCAGCGACAGCACAATCGCATCCTCGGTCGCTGCTGCCTGCAGCTCGAAATCGAACTTGCGGCAGAACCGCTTGCGCAACGCGAGGCCCCACGCACGATTGATGCGGCTGCCAAGCGGCGCGTGCACGATCAGTTGCATACCGCCGGATTCGTCGAAGAACCGTTCCAGCACGATGGTGCTCGAAGTCGGCAATTCGCCGAGTGCAGCCTTGGCCGCGGCCAGGTAATCCACAAGCTGTTCAGCCGCCGCCAATCCAATCTGTACCACTCCGGTAAGCCACTGGATTGCGGCGGGGCGCCCGCCGTCGTCAAGCAAAGCTGCGATGGCCACGCGCAAACGCGAAAGCGATTCCGACATCTCCTCGGTGCGACCCGGCGCTTCGCCCAGCCAGAATGGAATGCTCGGCGGCGCACCTTTCGCGTCTTCAACCCGGACGGTGCCGCGTTCGACGCGCATGATCCGGTACGACGTATTGCCGAGCTGGAATACATCGCCCGGCAGGCTTTCGACTGCAAAGTCTTCGTGCACGGTGCCGACGACTTGCGCCTGCGGCTCGAGCGTCACTGTGTAATCAGCGGTATCGGGAATCGCGCCGCCCGATGTCACTGCGGCGAGCGCAGCGCCGCGACGTCCGCGCAGCACGCCGTTGACCGCGTCACGGTGCAGGTGCGCGCTGCGCCGCCCGCGCTGAGTGTGAAATCCATCGGACAGCATCAGGACGATTTCGCTGAACTCTGCGCGCGTCAAGCCGCGAAACGGATAGGCGCGCTGATACAGCGAGAACAGCTCGTCCTCTTTCCATTCCTGAAGCGCGACTTCCGCCACGATCTGCTGTGCGAGCACGTCGAGCGGTTTTTGCGGCACCTGTATACGGTCGAGCTCGCCGCGCCGCGCCGCATCCAGCAACGCGACGCAGTCGCTCAACTCGTCGCGCGACAGCGGGAACAGCCGGCCTTTTGGAGTTCCACCGACCGAATGACCCGAGCGGCCCACGCGCTGCAGCCAGGCGC
>JACCYC010000210.1 GCA_013696665.1 Burkholderiaceae bacterium
CGATCATCGACTTGGCGACCGGTCAACAGCCGCTCTACAACGCCGACCGTTCGGTCGTCGTGGTCTACAACGGCGAGATCTACAACTACCGTGAGTTAATTTCAGAACTCAGCGCGCTCGGGTACACATTCCGCACGCGCAGCGACACCGAGGTGATCGTGCACGCTTGGCAAGCTTGGGGCGAGCGTTGCGTTGAGCGGTTCCGGGGAATGTTTGCGTTCGTCCTGTGGGACGAGAAGCAACAGACTGCGTTCATGGCGCGCGACCGGCTCGGCGTGAAGCCGCTTTATTACGCGCTGCTGCCCGACGGGTATCTGATCGCCGGGTCCGAGCTCAAGTCGTTATTGGCACATGGCGCGCTCGCGCGCGCGATCGATCCGCAGGCGGTCGAAGAATATTTCGCGCTGGGTTACGTGCCCGAACCGCGCACCATCTTCACCGGTGCTGCAAAGTTGCCGCCGGGACATACTCTGACGGTTCGCCGCGGCGCGCCGCCGCCTGCACCTCGCGAATACTGGGACGTCCAGTTCACGCAGTCGAGCATTCTGTCGGCCGAAGATGCTGCGGCCGAACTGGTCGAGCGGCTGCGCGAAAGTGTGCGCCTGCGCATGATCTCCGAAGTGCCGCTGGGCGCTTTTCTCTCCGGCGGCGTTGATTCGAGCGCGGTGGTCGCGATGATGGCGGGACTATCCGGCACGCCAGTCAACACCTGCTCGATTTCGTTCTCGGATCCACTATATGACGAGTCGAGGTACGCGGTGCAGGTCGCACAGCGTTACCGCACGCAGCATCATGTTGAACGCGTCGACACCGACGACTTCGATTTGATCGACCGGCTGGCGAGCCTGTATGACGAGCCGTATGCCGACAGCTCGGCAATTCCAACCTACCGCGTATGCGAGCTGGCGCGCAAGCACGTGACAGTGGCGCTGTCGGGCGACGGCGGTGACGAAAGTTTAGGAGGTTATCGCCGCTATCGGCTACACATGCTGGAGGAGCGGATGCGGGAGCCGCTGCCGCTCGCGATGCGCAGGCCCGTGTTCGGACTGCTCGGCCGGATCTATCCTAAGGCCGACTGGGCGCCGCGCGTGTTTCGAGGCAAGACGACGTTACAAGCGCTGGCGCGCGATTCGGTGGAGGCCTATTTTCACAGCATGTCGATCCTGCGTGATGACATGCGCAGCCGGATGTACTCGAACACCTTCAAGGCAAAGCTCGCCGGCTACAACGCGATCGAGGTTTTCAAGCGTCACGCGGCAAAGGCGAACCAGGAAGACCCGCTGTCGCTGATTCAGTATCTGGATCTAAAGACCTACCTGGTGGGAGACATCAACACCAAAGTCGATCGCGCCAGCATGGCGCATTCGCTCGAGGTACGCGAGCCGCTGATGGATCATGCTCTGGTCGAATGGCTTGCCGGCCTTCCATCGTCGTTCAAGCTGCGCGGCGGTGAGGGAAAATGGTTGTTCAAGAAAGCAATGCAACCGTATCTGCCGAACGAAGTGTTGTACCGGCCGAAAATGGGCTTTGCCGTGCCGCTCGCATCGTGGCTGCGTGGGCCGCTCGCGCAGCGTGTGCGTGCGGCCGTTCTCGGCGATGGCTTGGCCGATACCGGTCTGTTCGATGCAGCTTGTCTGCGTCGGCTGCTTGAACAGCACCAGACCGGCCGGCGCGATCACAGCGCGCCGTTATGGTCGTTGCTGATGTTCGACGCCTTCATCCGGGGAGCGGAGCAGCGGCAGCCCGGTGCGCACGCGTCCCGGCTCTCGGCGTAGCGATGTCACAACCGACTCCGCGCCTGCTGGTGTTTTCCTCGCTGTTTCCGAGTGCAGCGCAGCCGAATGCGGGCGTGTTCATTCGGGAGCGGATGTTCCGTGTCGGAGAACACGTGCCTATCGTGGTGGTGGCGCCGCAGCCGTGGTTTCCGGGGCATGCGCTGATTCGATGGTTTCGCCCGAATTTTCGCCCGATGGCGGCAACGCAGGAAGTGATGGACGGCGTCGACGTGCATCGCCCCCGCTTTTTCTGCATTCCGGGGCTGCTGAAGTCGGTCGATGGCTTGTTCATGGCGTGCTCGACGTTTTTTGCAGTGCGCAGGATTGCGCGCCGGCACCGGGCCAACATCATCGACGCGCACTTCGGCTACCCGGATGGCTACGCCGCGGTGTTGCTGGGGCGCTGGTTGAAGCTGCCGGTCATGCTGACGCTGCGCGGCAATGAAGCGCGCCAGGCGCGTTCGCGTCTGGCGCTGGCGCTCAAGCGCGCGATTACCGGCGCTGACCGATTGATCACCGTATCCGCGGCGCTGCTGGCGCTGGCGATCGAGCAGGGCGCGAGCGCGGCACGCGTGCAGGTGATCGGCAATGGCGTCGACCTGTCGAAGTTCGCCCCTGTTGTGCGTGCAGAGGCCAGACAGCAGATCGGCCTGCCGGCCGATGCGAAAGTGCTGATCTCGGTCGGCGCGCTGAGCGAGCGCAAGGGCTTTCATCGCGTGATCGAATGCCTACCCGGGCTGTTGGCGGCGCACCCCACGTTGCACCTGGTGCTGGTCGGCGGGCCTGGTCCAGAAGACGATATAGCGAGCCGGCTGCAAAGTATGGCTCGTTCCCCGGGACTTGAAGATCGCGTTCACTTTCTCGGCTCCGTGCCGCACGGCCGGCTGCACGTCGCATTGTCGGCCGCCGACGTGTTCGTGCTTGCGACTTCGTACGAGGGGTGGGCCAACGTGTTTCTCGAAGCAATGGCGTGCGGCCTGCCGGTGGTGACCACCGACGTGGGAGGCAACGCGCAGGTCGTCAACGACTCGTCGCTCGGCCGCATCGTTCCGTTCGGCAACGCCGGCCTGTTGCAGCAGGCGATCGACGAAGCGCTTCGCATGACATGGGATCGCGCATCGATCCGCGCCTATGCAGAGGCAAACTCGTGGGACCAGCGCATGCAGCCGCTGCTCGATGCATATCGGCAACTGTTGTTGCACGGCCGAACGGCGCGCTCGCCGGCACGTGCAGAGATCGGCCATGCCGGCTAGCGTCCTGCGGACCATTTACTCGACCCTGGCGCCGGCTGGACCCAAGGGGCGTCTTTCGACCTTGATTTTTCACCGCGTACTGGCGGCGTCCGATCCGCTGCTGCCCGACGAACCGAGTGCCGCCGAGTTCGAACAGCGGATGCGCTGGGTGCGGCAGCACTTCAACGTCATACCGCTGGATGACGCGGTTGAAAGGCTGGAAAGCGGGACGTTGCCGGCGCGATCGCTGGCAATCACTTTCGACGACGGGTATGCGGACAACGAACGGATTGCGGCGCCGATTCTGCGCAGGCTCGGCTTGCCGGCCACTTTCTTTATCGCGACTGGTTACCTCGACGGCGGACGCATGTTCAACGATTCGATCATCGCCGCAGTGCGTGACTGCCGGCATGGCAATCTAGATCTGAACGAGCTTGGGCTGGGGCTGCACCTGCTTGATTCGCTCGATCAACGCCGGCGCGCCATATCGGTGTTGTTGACGCAGATCAAAGGCCTCGACCCAGCGCGTCGCGCTGAGATTGCGCAAAGCGTTTGCCGGCAAGCGCAGGTGACTGCGCCTGATGACCTGATGATGACCTCATCGCAAGTGAGCGAGCTCGCCCGCCACGGATTCGAAATCGGAGGCCACACGGTGAATCATCCGATCCTCGCGCGCCTGAATGCGGCCGCCGCGCGCGCCGAAATTGAACAAGGCCGCCGCAGGCTGCAGGAAATTACGCAGCGCCCCGTTCGGCTGTTCGCATATCCGAACGGCCGGCCCGACGACGACTATACGATTCACACGACCGAGCTGGTACGACAACTGGGTTTTGCGGCCGCCTTCACGACCGTACAAGGTGTTGCCGGGCGCAACGCCGACCTCTTTCAGTTGCCGCGCTTCACGCCGTGGGATAAGGGTAACCTCAAATTCGGGTTGAGAATGGCGCGCAATCTGTTGAACGCAAATCCTTCGCTCGAAGCGTCCAGCTTGCACACCGGCGCGCACAGTACCCGCACGCAATGAAAGTCAGCATCTTCGGGCTCGGCTATGTGGGCAGCGTTTCCGCGGCGTGTCTGGCGCGCGACGGTCACGACGTGCTGGGTGTCGACCTGAATCCGCAGAAGCTCGCATTGCTGCGGTCGGGCAAGGCGCCGATCGTCGAGGAGGGTATTCAGGCGCTCACGCGCGAGGCAGTAGAGTCGGGCCGACTGCAGGTCACCGACGATGTGACAGCAGCGATCGGCGCGACCGAGCTGTCATTCATCTGCGTTGGCACGCCATCGTCCGCGAACGGCTCGCAGGATCTGTCTGCAGTGGTGCGCGTGTCGGAAGCAATCGGTGGCGCACTTGCGCGCAAGTCGGCGTTTCATACCGTGGTGTTGCGCTCGACGGTGGCGCCGGGGACAGCGCTTGAATTAATAAAGCCCGCGCTCGAATCGGCGAGCGGCAAGCGATCGGGCGTCGACTTTGGCCTGTGCTTTCAGCCAGAGTTCTTGCGCGAAGGAAGCTCGATCCGGGATTACGACCATCCTCCGTTCACGCTCGTCGGTGGCGACTCACCTGTTTCGATCGAAGCGTTGCGGCAGCTCTTCGGGCATTTGCCGTGCGAGTTCATCGCGACCGATATCCGGACGGCGGAAGCGCTGAAGCTGGTGTGCAATGCTTTTCACGCGCTGAAAATCACCTTCGCCAACGAAGTCGGACGCATCGCCGGCGCGCTCGACATCGACAGCCGGCAGATCATGGCGCTGGTGTGTCGCGACACGAGGCTGAATATCTCGCCCGCCTACATGAAGCCTGGCTTTGCGTTCGGCGGGTCGTGCCTGCCGAAGGACCTGCGCGCGCTGATGTACCTCGGCCGTGCGCGCGATGTCGACACGCCGGTGCTGAGCAGCATTCTGCCGAGCAACCAGATTCATATCGAAAGCGTGGTCGAGCGCGTGCTGGCCGACAAGCGCCGCCGAATCGCACTGCTAGGGCTGAGCTTCAAGCCGGGAACCGACGACCTGCGCGAAAGCCCGCTGGTCGCGTTGGCCGAGCGTCTGCTGGGCAAGGGCTTGCGGCTGTCGATCTACGACGCCGACGTGAGCCTGTCGCGGCTGATCGGCGCCAACAAGCAGTACATCGAAGACGCGATTCCGCATCTGGGCGAACTGCTGGCCGAGAGCGCAGAAGCAACGGTCAAGGGTGCCGACATCGTGATCGTCGGGCATCCGCTGGCTGCCGTCTGGGAAGCCGTGTACGCGCACGCTACGAGCGAGCAACTGGTGATCGATCTGGCCGGCAATGGCGACCGCGCGCGCATGCCATCGAACTACTGGGGCGTGTGCTGGTGACGCGACCGGAGCTGGTCTTCGTCTCGCCGCGCTTTCTGTTTCCGGCCGACTCTGGGGGGGCGATTCGTACGACTGAAATATTGCGCAACATGCGCGGCGGAAAATTCCGGATTCGATTGCTGAGTCCCGCCGCCGGCGATCAGCAGCAGCGTCACGCGGCGCAGCTGGCGCAGATAGCCGATCAGTGGGAGTGCTGGCCGGTTCATGAAACGACGGCGGCGCGACGCCTGCCGTTGCTGGCATCGCGTCTGCCGCTGGCGGTTGCGTCCGATCGCTCGGGCGCCGGCATGCAGCTTGTCGCCCAGGCGCTGGCGCGGCGCCCGCAGGTGGCGGTGTTCGACTTCCTTCACTCCGCGGTCCTTGCGCGGTTGCCGCTTGACGCGCCGTCGGTGCTGTTCACGCACAACGTCGAGGCCGAGATCGTCGAGCGGCATGTTCAATATGAAACGTCGCGCTGGCGCAAGGCGGTCTGGCGCAGCCAGCTCATCAAGATGCGCCGCTTCGAGCACAACGCGCTGCGCTGCTTCGACCGGGTCGTGGCGGTGTCGGTGCGCGACGCAGAGCGCTTTCGAAGTGACTATGGCGCCGAGCGCATCGACGTCATTCCAACCGGTGTCAACCTGAACTACTTCCGCTACGCACCGAGCGAACAAAACGGCCGCGTCGTGTTCACCGGCTCGATGGACTGGCTTGCCAATGTCGACGCGATGCGCTGGTTCGGAGCGGCTATCTGGCCGCGGATCAAGGCGCAGCATCCGGCCGCCACAATGACCGTGGTCGGCCGCAATCCTCCGCAAGAGCTGAGCGCCTCGCCGTTGCCGGGCTGGACTCTGACCGGTCGCGTCGACGATATTCGACCGCACGTACACGGGGCGGCCGTCTTCGTGATCCCGCTGCGCATCGGCGGCGGCACGCGCATCAAGGCGTTCGAAGCGATGGCGATGGGCGTTCCCGTGGTTTCCACGTCGGTCGGGATCGAAGGTCTGGATGTCGAACCGGGGCGCCACTTTCTGCAGGCCGACACCGAGCAACAGTTCGCGCAGGCGGTCGCGTCCTTACTGGCGAGTCCCGAGCACGGCCGCACGCTGGCCGAGCAGGCTCGCCGCCACGTCGAACAGCGCTATTCGAATGCGACCGTCGCGCGCGAGTTCGAAAACATCTGCGAAAAAGCGATGCAATGAATCAGACACCGTTGCAAGACAACCCGACGTCGCTCGACCATCGATCGGATCCGAACTTCCTCGCGTATTACGAGCAAGCAAGCCTTTCGGAGGCCACGGTAGCGCGCTTCCGCACCATTCGCGACAAGTCACTGGCCTTGCTTGCGGCGCGCGGCCAAGATACCAGTTGCCTGAGGGTTGCCGATATCGGGTGCGGGGCTGGCACTCAGTCGTTGCTGTGGGCCGAACTCGGTCACTCGGTGTTAGGCCTCGACGTCAGCGCGCCGCTTATCGAAGTGGCGCGCAAGCGCGCAGCGGAACGTGCACTCGAGATCGACTTCGAGATCGGCACCGCTACTGCGTTGCCGCTCGCAGACGGTGCCATCGATGTGTGCCTGCTGCCCGAACTGCTCGAGCACGTCGCAGACTGGCAAACCTGTTTGCGCGAAGCCGTGCGTGTGCTCGACTCGGGCGGTCTGCTGTATCTGAGCACGACCAACACGCTGTGCCCGGTGCAAAGCGAATTCAATCTGCCGCTGTACAGTTGGTATCCCCGTTTCGCAAAGCGGCGCTATGAACGGCTGGCGGTTACCACGCGGCCCCAGCTTGCCAATTACGCCACCTATCCGGCGGTCAACTGGTTCAACTTTTACAAGCTACGCCAATTCCTCGTGCCATTCGGGTTCGACTGCCTGGACCGATTCGACATGATCGATCTTGATCGCGTGCGGGCGCCGCTGCGCTCGTTCGTGAAAACGGCGCGCGCGATAGCGCCGGTGCGCTTCCTTGGACATGTGCTGACACCCGGCGTTGCGGTCTTCGCGGTCAGGAGATGATCGGCGAACGGGCCGGATAGCGAGCGGGCGCGTGCTGCGGTTGCAGCGCCGCAGCAGCGGGGCTCTCGTTGCGAACCACGTGCCAGGTGACGGCAAGTGCAACCATCAGGAAGTACGGCATGTCCCAGTAGGCGAGGTTAAGAAATATGCCGCCGACAAAGTAACCGATCAAGCTCACCTGCACCATCTTCGCGAGCCAGTACGCCCACTTTACCTCGGGGTCATCTTTCGTGTGTTTGATAATGCGGCGGCTGAGCTGCCACGTCAGCAGCCAGAAGACCACGAAGAGCGCGAGCCCGACGAAACCGTGTTCTCCGAGCACCTGGAAATAGACGCTGTGGGCTGCGCGTGTGGTGGTGTAATCAGGCAGGTAACGACTGAACACTTGGGCGGTGTACGGTTCGAAACCGCCGCCGACAAACGGCCGATCAAGAGCCAGATTGGTCAGCATCGTCCATGTAGTCAGGCGACCCTGCGCTGATTCATCCTGCTCGTACGTGCTGATCGTATTCATGCGGGTTTCCCATGCGGGAGGCATGA
>JACCYC010000386.1 GCA_013696665.1 Burkholderiaceae bacterium
ATCACGCAAGCCGCGCGGTTTTCGTGGCAAAAATGCGCGGACGAGACGGTTGCGGTCTATCGGGTTGCGATGGCCGCTTGAAAGTCCTGCACCTCGGCAAGTTTGACGGCGACGTCGGTGGTATCGAACGGCACCTGCGGGCGTTGCTGGGCGGGATGCCCCCCGGAATCAAAGTGGTCAACCTCGTGGCCAATGACCGCGCCGTTACGGACGAGCACCTCCACAATGGGTACACCACCGTGCGCGTTGCGAATTACGGTTCGCTGGCAAGCGTGGCGCTTGCGCCAACAATGCCGTCGGTCGCACGCCGACTCCATCATCAACATGGCTTCGACCTTGTTCATCTGCATTTTCCCGACCCTCTAGGCCACCTGACCGCATTGAGCCTGCCGCGTAGCGTGCGTCGGGTCATCTCGTGGCACAGCGATATCGTCAAACAGCAGTGGGCGCTTGCGCTGTACGGACCATTCCTCCGGTCTTTTGTGCAGAGCGCCGATGCATTGATCGGCGCGACGCCGCAACACTTTTCGACATCAACCCAGATTCCTGCCTCTGCTGGGCGACAGTTGCGTGAGGTGATCCCCTACGGCATTGATGGTGCTTCTTTCACTTCATCCACTGAAGTGCGATGGCAGCGCGATCAACTGCAGCGCGAGCGAGGACCCCGGAATCTAATTTTTGCCGTCGGCCGCCACGTTTACTACAAAGGGTTCGAGACGCTGATTCGCGCGATGCAAACCGTCGATGCCGACTTGTGGATCGGCGGCCGCGGCCCGTTGACCCATTCATTGAAAGTACTCGCGACAGACGCCGGCGTTGCCGACAGGATCAAATTTCTAGGCTTCATTCCCGATCAATTGTTGCCGGCGTATTACGAAACCTGCGACGTATTCTGTATGCCATCCGTTGAACGGTCAGAGCAGTTTGGGATTGTGCAGCTCGAAGCCATGGCGTGCAGCAAGCCGGTAGTTACGACGCGCCTGGGCACCGGCGTCGAGTACGTGACCATCGATGGCGTAACAGGTCTGCTGGTGCCGCCTAAAGACGCGGATGCACTAGCAAACGCTCTGCGCACGCTGCTCAATGACAAAGAGCTGCGCACGCTCATGGGCGCAGCGGGCAAGCAGCGTGTTGAACAGGTGTTTTCGCTCGATCAGATGATTCGTAAAACGGTTGAGGTTTATCGGCAAGTCATTGCGTGCCGTTCAACACGCCCGCTCGCGGGATAATCGGGCATGTACACGTATTTGCCCTTTACGTATCTGGCGCAAGCGGTGTTCGCTGCGATGGTTGCCGCTCTGTTGATACTGATGCTGCGGCGCCCGGCCGAACGTTGGCAACTGGTCGATGTACCCGGCGGCCGGAAGCGGCATGCGGCCCCGGTTGCCGTGACCGGAGGCATCGCGATTACCGCGGCGATGTTGCTTGCGTTGGCCGCATCGTTTTCTGCGTTTGGGCAATACGCGCCGTTCTTCGTCGGTGTTGTGGTGCTTGCGATGACCGGCGTACTGGATGATCTTGGCGAGGTGTCGGCAGGCAAGAAAATGCTGGTGCAGGTGCTGGTCGCAGTACTGATGACATCCGGGGGCGGCAACTATCTTATTAACCTCGGCAACCTGTTTGCCAGCGACCCAATCAACACGCGCCTGTGGGGCATCCCGCTCACGATATTCGCAACGATCGCGGTCATAAACGCCATCAACATGTTCGATGGATTGGATGGATTGGCCGGCGGCCTGGCTCTTGTGATGTTGATATTTTTCGCGGCGTTTGCGCTTATCGTGGACGACCTGAACGCCGCCAAGATCGTCATGGTGCTCGCAGGCGCGACTCTGGGGTTTCTTCTTTTCAACCTGCCGTGGCGGCTCTGCGGACGGCACCGCACGTTTATGGGAGATGCCGGGAGCATGGTGCTCGGCTTCGCCATTGCCTGGTTTTCGGTGTCGCTGACGCAAAGCAATGCAATCAACGTCCCGGCGCCTGTGATGCTGTGGCTGCTGGGGATTTTGCTGATGGATGTTTTTACCGTAACGGTGCGGCGCCTCGCAAGACGACGTAGCCCGATGGCGCCCGACCGCGATCACATTCATCACATCCTGATGCGGCGCGGTTACTCTCCGCGCGCAACGCTAACCATACTGGTCGGTGCCAATGCTGTACTGGCAGCAATCGGCACCCTGCTGTGGGTACTGGATGTTCCTGACTGGTGGATCTTCTGGTCGTTCCTGGCGCTGTGCGCAATTTACTTCGCGCTGTTCTTCATGCCGTTCCGATTGTATCGACGTCGCGTCAGAGTCACCGAGGACTCTGTGGAAGATAGCGGTTGATACCGTTGCCTCACCCTCAAATCGCGTAACCCGCCTTCCTGGCGAAGTGCACTGTTGCAGCCACGAATCCTTCCTTGGAGCCGCAGTCGAATCGCCGACCCTGAAAACGATACGCGTATGTAGTGCCCGCGGCCACCATGCGCTCGATGGCGTCAGTCAGTTGCACTTCGCCACCGGCACCGCGCGGTATGGCGCGCAGATGTTCGAACACTTCCGGCTCGAGCACATAGCGGCCGAGCACCGCAAGCGTTGAGGGTGCTTGCGCGGCCGGCGGTTTTTCGACGATGTGCGATATCCGGGAAGTGCGGCTGTCGAGCGCTACGCTGCTGACGATTCCGTATCGGTCGGTTTCGGCGCGCGGCACGTCTTCGACCGCCAGCACGCTGCCACCGCCACGTGCGACGCGAGCATCGGCGAGTTGACCGATTACCGAATCGACAGCGTCAATCAGATCGTCGGCCAGAATGACTGCGAATGGCTCGTCACCCACGACGGCTTCCGCACACAACACCGCATGCCCGAGCCCGAGCGGTTCGGTCTGCCG
The DNA here is from genome assembly GCA_013696665.1 of Burkholderiaceae bacterium. Classification (GTDB taxonomy): domain Bacteria; phylum Pseudomonadota; class Gammaproteobacteria; order Burkholderiales; family Burkholderiaceae_F; genus JACCZX01. The sequence continues at coordinate 2,872 of JACCYC010000386.1, forward strand.
GATGTAAACATAGCTTTCGGCTTCAGGCGAAATGTTGCGCACAATCTCAAGCAGTTCCAGCTTGCCCTTCGCCGCAAGCTCGGCTTCCAGCTCAGGCGCGCGATCGAAATGATCCTCGATCGATCGCTTGTTGCGGCCCGTGATGAATATCATCTGCGTGATACCCGCCGCGGCCGCCTCTTCGACCGCATACTGAATCAACGGCTTGTCGACGACGGGCAGCATCTCCTTCGGCATCGCCTTGGTCGCGGGCAGGAATCGCGTGCCGAGCCCCGCGACCGGAAACACTGCCTTGCGAACGGGCTTCATGCTTGCTTACTCCACGCAACGATGCATCGGCACCACGCCGCATCCTACAAGGCTGTGACCGCACTATGGCGACGTACGTAATCGGTGACCTTCAAGGATGTCTGTCGAGTTTCAGGCGGCTCACATCGCAGTTGCCAGCAGCCGATCGATATATCTTCGTTGGCGATCTGGTCAACCGCGGATTCGAGTCTCTCGCCACGTTGCGACACGTGAAGTCGCGCGTCGACAATGGTCAAGCCGTCGCATTGCTTGGCAACCATGATCTGCATCTGCTGGCCGTCGCAGCAGGTATCAGGCCGCAGAAAGACACCGATACGCTGGATGACATTCTTGAAGCGCCGGATCGCGCCGAGCTGTTGGCGTGGCTGCGCAGTTGTCCGCTGGCTCACTTCGAGGACGGCACGCTGTTCGTTCATGCCGGCGTGCTGCCGACGTGGACCGTCGAGCTCACGCTATCGCTGGCCGACGAAGTGCACCGAGCGCTTGTCAACGATGCCAGCAATGCCTTTCTGAGCGAGATGTACGGCGACGAGCCGCGCCGCTGGAGTGATGCGCTGACCGGAAACGATCGCCTTCGATGTGCGGTCAACGCCCTGACTCGGTTGCGGGTGGTCTCAGCCGA
>JACCYC010000387.1 GCA_013696665.1 Burkholderiaceae bacterium
GCGTAAGTCAGGCGTACGCCGCAGAGACTGCGTTTATTGATTCTTCGAACGGGGTCACGATGTGGTCGGGTCGAGCGACCAGTTCAACGGCACAGAACCCCAGCGGCCAGATCAGCGACCTCGCGCAAACCACCGTTCAAGCACTTCAAGCGACCGGCCTACTTTAAGCTATTAGATTAACTATCCGCTTCACTCCGTTGATTAGGCTGCATTTTGGACGAACCTCCGGCACGCGCGTCTGGGTTCCACCTGAAAAGATCGAAGAAGTTCTGGGTCGACGAGCTGGCAACTTGGCTAGCGTCGATGCCTTTCAACTCGGCTACCTTTTCGGCAACTTTCGGTACGTAACCGGGCTCATTTGTCTTTCCGCGGTAGGGCACCGGCGCTAGATACGGCGAGTCCGTCTCTATCAATAACCGGTTCAAAGGAACCTGCCGCGCGACTTCCTGCAGATCTCGGGCACTTTTAAAAGTCACTATTCCGGAAAACGAAATGTAGAAGCCCAGCTTGATGGCTGCCTGCGCAACCTCCAGAGACTCGGTGAAACAGTGCATGACCCCACCGACTTCAGCGGCGCCCTCCTCTTCCATGATCCGAAGCGTGTCGTGCGAAGCCGCGCGTGTGTGAATGATCAGCGGTTTTCCGCTGACCCTGGCCGCCCTGATGTGAATGCGGAAACGTTCGCGTTGCCACTCGAGCGGCTCTTTCAACCTGAAGTAATCCAGCCCTGTTTCGCCAATGGCGACGACCTTAGCGTGCTTCGCCAAGCCGACCAGACGTTCAACGGACGGCTCTTCGATGTCCTCGTAGTCGGGGTGCACGCCGACTGACGCGCAGATATGGTTCTGCTGCTCGGCCACCGCGACCACCGCCGAAAATTCCTCGAGCGTTGTGCAGATGTTCAGCGCAGCGATCACACCGTTCTCGCGCATTCGCTCAAGCACGTCCGGGAGCTGTTGCGCAAGCTCCGGGAAAGAAAGATGACAGTGCGAATCGACAAACATGGCCGGCGCGCGGCACGAATCCGGCGCGCACGAAAAACGGGAACGCGGACTATAAGGTGTGAGTTGGACGCGCCGACTTCAGCGACGCACCGAGCGCGTCTTCGATGCGCTTGCGTGCGGTGATCCCGGTCTCGTCGGATGGAAAGTGCACACCGATCCCAGGCGTCTTGCTGCCGCCAGCAGCCGGACTAATCCATACGACCTTGCCGGCGACCGGAATGCGCGTTGGATCCTCGAGCAGAGTGAGAATCAGATAAACATCGTCGCTTAACTGATACGGGCGCGTGGTGGGGACGAACATGCCTCCGTTCTTCAGATACGGCATGTACGCTGCATAGAGCGCCGCTTTTTCCTTGATGGACAGCGAAAGTACGGCCGGGCGTGCGCCGCCCGCCGCTGCAGGCTGACCATTGCCGTTTTTTCCGCTGGTGCTCATCGATTCAGCCGCTCCATCCGCATCGGTTCCCGCTTTCTGATCGCATTGCGCATCGTATCGATATAGTCGACTAGCGCACTTTCCACCACCAGCCGCGCATTCAGTGGATGGTCGCTCGTTGCCTGAATCTGCACCAGCGTTGCCGCCCAGTCCGCGACTCGCGAGGGCTCGATTGTGCGCGCAAGATTTGCCACCTGACGTTGGTACGTTGGGTAGTATCGAACGCGTCCCCCAAGTCTTTCGGCTAATAAGTCCCATCCCCACCGCTGTAACAAACGGATCGCCGGCGCCACCGCGACCTCCTTGGGGATCGAGCTCGCGACCTCAGCCCCGGTCAGGGCTGCTCCGCGCAACAATAACTTCAGCAGGACCTCGCGCAATGCCGGATCCAGGTTCTGCGCGTCGTCGACCCTATCGCCACCGACCAGACCCATCGGCGCGCCACCCGCTTCGGCCAACTTTGCCGATGCATCCGAGACGCCCTGCGACTGCAGCCAGTCAATCGCCTGCAGCGCGGTAGGGATCGGCGAACGCAACAGCAGGCAGCGCGAACGAATCGTCGCCAGTACCGCGTCGAGGTCATCGGTGACGGCAAGAAATATCGTCGCGGGCGGTGGCTCCTCCAGCATTTTTAAAAGCGCATTTGCCGCAGCATCGTTTAACGCCTCCGCAGGAATCAGCAGCACGACACGTCGACCTCCTCGATGCGAAGTCACCGACAAAAAATCGCTCGTCTTGCGCACCTGATCAATCACAATTTCTCGGCCCGGTTTCGCCACGGTGCTCGAGCGAGCGTTGATGCCCAACGCTGGCGATTCACCCGCACTTTCGTCGACATCGGTACGCGCTGGCATCTGGGCGGCGGGTGTTAACCAGCGCAAATCGGGATGATTGTCGGCTGCCAGCAAATGGCACCCGGCGCAATGCCCGCACGGCATGTCGTCCACTGACGACTCGCACAGCAACAACTGCGAAAACGCCTTGATCAAATGCCGCTTTCCGATGCCGCGCGTGCCGTGCACTAGCAGCGCATGCGGAAGACGCGGCCGCCACGCAAGGAGCTGTTCCCACAGCTCGCGTTGCCACGCAAGTGGGGTCAGGCGTTCCATCGCCGCATGAACTCGACCAGCTGGCCATGCACCACCTCGGGAGCGCGCTGGCTATCAATGACAAGGATGCGAGCCGGATCCGCCGCTGCGCGCTTCAAGTACATCGCGCGCACGGCCTCAAAGAATGCAGCGGGTTCGACCTCGAAGCGGTCGAGATCAGGCGAGTTTTCTCCGCGATGCGCGACGCGTTTGGCCGCCACATCGGGCGCAACGTCGAACAGAATAGTCAGATCGGGCTGCAGATCGGGATGCACCCAGGCTTCCAACTGCGCAACGCGCTGCTCGTCCATGCGCCGGCCGCCCGCCTGGTAAGCGAACGTGGCATCGGTGAAACGGTCGCAGAGGACCCACCGACCCGCGGCGAGCGCCGGGCGAATGACCTGCGCAAGATGTTCCGCGCGCGCGGCGAACAACAGCAACGTTTCGGCCTCTGGTGTCATGGCTTGACTCAAGACAACCTCGCGGAGCGCTTCCCCGAACGGTGTTCCACCGGGTTCACGCGTCAGCGCCAGCGCAACCCCACGCGCACCGAGCACCTCTGCCACGGCATCGATGTGCGTGCTCTTTCCGGCACCATCGATGCCCTCGAAGGTGATAAACCGCCCTCGCTGCCCAGTTGCATCGTTCACCGAATGCCCCTCTGATATTTGTCGACCGCGCGATTGTGTTCCGCAAGGGTGGATGAGAAATGAGAAGTTCCGTCGCCACG
>JACCYC010000007.1 GCA_013696665.1 Burkholderiaceae bacterium
CACATCGCTGGCCAGAAACGCCTTCCAGATTCTAAATGCCACGCCTGCCGCTCACCGCTCTGGTTAATCGCGTTCATTCCTTGATCTTGTTGCTTCTCGGGGGATGCCTGATGCTGAGCGGGACCGCCTTTGCACAAGACACAGCTCAACCGAGTGAAAACGCGCGTCGTCTTCAGCTCAAGCTCGAACGCCAACTCGATGAGAATCGCGAGGCAACCCAGATGGGGGCGCCCACGTTTGTCCGCGCCCGCAATATCGAAGGCAGCGTCGACGAACGCCTGGTGCTTCGCGGCGAGGCCGAAATCCGGCGGGGCGGTACCGTGCTACGCGGCGACACGATTACCTACACGCATGCGACGGATACGGTCAACGTCGAAGGACAAGCGCGCGCGTTTCGCGACGGTGCCGTTTTTATGGGTCCGCGACTGGAATACCAGGTTGATGCGCAAACCGGCAAGATGCCCGACGCAAACTTTTTCTACGCCCCACGCAGCGGTCGAGGCGAGGCAACGTTGATCGAGTTTTTTGGCAGCGAGCGCGCGCGAATGGAAAATGCACGATTCACCACCTGCGGGCCAGAGGACAACGCATGGTGGGTCCAGGCTGAACGCATTGACTTCGACAGCCTCGACGAAACGGCCACGGCGCGATCGGCGACGCTGTTCTTCAAGGGCGTGCCGATCCTTGCATCGCCGTACCTTAGCTTTCCAACGAGTGATCGCCGCAAGTCGGGCTTTCTGACGCCGAGCTTCGGTTTGAGTTCCACACTCGGAAGCGATATCAGAACACCTTATTACTTCAACCTCGCGCCCAACTACGACTACACGCTGACGCCGCGTGTAATGACCAAGCGCGGCGTGCTGGTCGAAAATGAATTGCGCTATCTCGACTCATTGCAGCGCGGCACACTGGTGTACCAAGCCATCCCGAAGGATCAGCAATTCGGAGAGTCGCGCGATTTTTCAGCTTTGCGATACGAGTTTGCTTCACCGAGCGGTTTTGCGGCAGGCATCAACTACAACCGCGCGTCAGACGACCGCTACTTCGTCGACTTCGGCACGACGATCGTTGACACATCGCAAAAGGTGCTGCCGCAGGATGGGTACCTGGCATACAACCAGCCGTACTGGAATACCGCCGTGCGCGTCACGAAGAATCAGACGCTGCAGGATCCTGATCCGCTGCAATTAGTTGCTAAACCGTACGAGCGTGTGCCCCAGGTCACCGTGAATGGCTATGTGGCTGATTGGAAGGGCTTTGAAGCCACCGCAGGTCTTGAAGGCACACGGTTTCAGCATCCGACGCTGGAACCCGGCAACCGTTATATAGCGGACGTTCGCGCTTCGTATCCGATTCTCGCACCAGGCTGGTTCATCGTCCCGCGTGCCCGCTTGTCGTCGACCTCATATGACCTTGACCCACGCTTTCGTGGCGATACATCACAAACGCGCACGCTACCTATCGCGAGTCTGGACACCGGATTGATTTTCGAGCGCGAGGTAGGCTGGTTCGGCCGCGCCGCGCAACAGACGCTCGAACCGCGATTGTTTTATGCGTACATTCCATATCGGGATCAAAGCAATTTGCCCAACTTCGACAGCGCGCTGGCCGATATTAATTACGCGCAACTATTCAATGAGAACATCTATTCGGGTTCTGATCGCATCTCGGAAGCCAATCAGCTGACAGCCGCGCTGACGACGCGAATTCTGGACAACGAAACCGGAGCCGAGCGGCTGCGTGCCTCAATCGGGCAGCGTTATTACTTCACAGAGCAACGTGTCACGCTTCCCGGCGAGACGCCACGCACAAATAAGGCGACCGACGTCCTTGCATCGCTCAGCGCGCAGCTGGGTCGATCGTGGGCGATAGACCTCGCCGCGCAGTACGCAGCGGAGCGCAGTGAATTCGTGCGTGCCACCGCCGGAACTCGCTGGCAACCCCGACGGGCTTCGGTGCTTAGTGCGTATTACCGCTATCAGAGCAACGGAATTCGCCAGGTCGATCTGTCAGCGCAATGGCCTTTGTCTAAAAACTGGTACGCGGTTGGACGCTTCAATTATTCGCTGGAGGATAAACGTCTGATCGATACCGTCGCGGGGCTCGAATACCAACAGGACTGTTGGCTGCTCCGCTTCGTCGTGCAGCGCTTTGCGACGACTGCATTGACCACAACCACCAACTTCTATCTACAACTGGAACTCAACGGTTTGACGAGTGTCGGATCAAGCGCCGCTAATCTGCTGCAGCGTAATATTCCCGGTTACCAGCTGCTGAATCCGGTGCCGCGCGAACCGGGACGCTTCGATTACTACGAATAACAGCATTCGCTCGGCGCGTGCTGTTTTGATCAGCGAATTACGCCATCGCTCCGGCGGCTGGCAGGCGAGCATGCAATAAGCGAAGCGCAACCAATGACTTCTACGAGATCAGACCCGTGCTTATTAGATTGATGACACATCACCTCTGCTTGATTGCCAGCCTATTTGCCGCACACGCAGCTTTTGCGCAGGCGCCCCAGCCTGCCGCTGCGCCAGCGGCGCCGCGGCCAGCGCAGCGTCCCGTAGATCGGATCGTGGCGGTAGTGAACGACGAAGTCGTGACTGCAAATGAGTTGCGGGCGCGGGCGCGTATTGCGGAAACGCAGCTGCGCCGTCAGAAGATTCAGCCGCCCGCCGCCGATGTACTCGAGCGGCAGGTGCTCGAGCGGATGATCGTCGACCGCGCGCAGCTGCAGCTCGCGCGTGAGACCGGCGTGCGAGTCGACGATGCGACCGTGAATGCAGCCCTTGGGCGGGTCGCTGAATCAAACGGCCTGACGGTCCAGGCGTTGCGTCAGCGTCTGGAGTCCGACGGCGTCTCCTTCAGGCAATTCCGCGACGACATTCGGCAGGACATTATCCTGAACCGTCTGCGTGAGCGCGAAGTCGATTCGCGGGTGCAGATTTCCGACAGCGAGCTTGAAAACTTCATCGCCGCGCAGTCGGGCGTCTCGGCCGACGCAGAGGAAGTCAACGTTGCGCAAATCCTGTTGCGCGTTCCCGAGAATTCCCCCGCCGATCGGATCGATGCGACACGCAGTCGCGCCGACGAGCTTGCGGCTCAGCTTAAGAGCGGCGCCGATTTCGCCAGAGTGGCGGCAAGTTTTTCCAATGCGCCTGAGGCCTTGCAGGGTGGCGAACTCGGATGGCGCAACGCCGATCGTTTGCCGACCCTGTTTATCGATGCAATCAAGGGGCTGAAGATTGGCGATGTGAGTCCGGTTGTACGCAGCCCCAATGGTTTCCATATCCTTAAGGTGCTGGGCCGCCGCAGTGGTGTTGACAGCAAGCTGTCAATGGGGCCGGTGCAGCAGACGCATGCGCGGCACATTCTGTTGCGCGTGTCTGACCTGACCCCTGAGCCCGAAGTGCGTCGCCGGCTCGATGAGATGAAGCAGCGCATCGAAGCCAATCAGATCGAGTTTGGAACGCTTGCCCGTTTGCATTCGCTCGACCCGAGCGGTAGCCGCGGCGGCGATCTCGGTTGGTTGTATCCCGCTGACACAGTGCCCGAGTTCGAAAAAGCGATGGATGCGCTGAAGATCAACCAGGTCAGCGCGCCGGTGCAATCACCGTTTGGCTGGCATCTGATTCAGGTGCTCGAACGCCGCACCGAGCAGGCGTCGTCCGAGCGCGCACGGTTGCAGGCGCGGCAAGCGTTGCGTGACCGCAAAGCCGACGAGGCATATCAGGACTGGATGCGGCAACTGCGCGACAAGACATATGTCGAGTACCGACTCGACGAACGGTCGTAGCCGCACCGGGCCGCTCCGCGTTGCGATTACGACCGGCGAGCCCGCCGGTATTGGGCCGGAAATCTCGATCGCAGCGCTGAACGACGCGGCCTTCGCAGCCGCAGCCGATTTGCACATCACGCTGATCGGCGACGCCGCATTGCTGGCGGAGCGCGCGCTTCGAATCGGAGCAACGTGGCCAACTGTTGCGAAGGTCGAACATGTGCCGCTGCGCGCGGCGGCCATCGCCGGGCGGCGCGACTCGCGCAATGCACACTACGTGCTGGCAACACTTGACCGCGCGATCAGCGGGGCGCTGTCGGGTGAGTACGACGCGATCGTCACTGCACCCGTACAAAAAAGTGTGATCAACGATGCGCGCATTGCATTCACCGGGCACACCGAGTATTTCGCAGTCCGCACCTCGACACCGCATGTGGTGATGATGCTCGTGGGTGAAACGCCGCATGGTCCGCTGCGCGTGGCGCTTGCAACAACGCACCTGCCGATTGCTGCGGTGGCAGCGGCGCTTAGCGCCGACAGCATCGTGACGGTTCTGAAGATTTTGATCGCTGAGTTGAGATCGCGCTTTGGCATTGTTACGCCGAGTGTTGTCGTGACCGGCCTGAATCCGCACGCCGGCGAGAGCGGACATCTGGGCCGCGAGGAAATCGACGTGATTGCGCCCGCGGTGTCGCGTCTGCGCGCCGAAGGTCATCATGTCGATGGGCCCTGGCCCGCTGACACCGTGTTCGTGCCTTCGCTTGTGCAGCGCTATGACGCGGTACTTGCGATGTTTCACGACCAGGGCCTGCCGGTGTTGAAGTACGCCACGTTTGGTCATGGCGTCAATGTCACGCTCGGGCTGCCATTTATTCGCACTTCGGTTGACCACGGCACGGCGCTCGATCTGGCCGGCACGGGCCGGGCCGATGCAGGCAGCATGCGTGCGGCGCTCAAGCTTGGGATCGAGTTGGCTCAGCGCGCGCACAAACACCAGGCAGCATGACCACGGACGCGCGGGCGCATCAGGCCCGCAAGCGCTTCGGCCAGAATTTTTTGCACGATGCGGTTGTGGTCGATCGAATCGTGGACGCGATCGACCCGCAACCCGGACAGACAATTTTTGAAATCGGTCCTGGACAAGCCGCACTTACCGGGCGGCTGATCGAGCGTGCGGGTCACATTCATGCGGTCGAAATTGACCGCGACCTTGCCGCGATCCTGCGTCGACGCTTCGACGACACACAGCTGACATTGATCGAGGCCGACGTCCTGAAGATCGATTGGCATGCAGCCGCGTCGAAGCCGCTGCGGCTGGTCGGAAACCTTCCCTACAACATTTCCACACCGCTTCTATTTGCGCTGTGGCCGATCGCCGACCGCGTGATCGATCAGCATTTCATGTTGCAACGAGAAGTGGTTGAACGCATGGTCGCGCCTCCCGGAAGCAAGGTCTACGGCCGCCTGTCGGTGATGCTGCAATTCCGTTACCACGTGAGCAAGCTGTTCGACGTTCCGCCTGAAGCATTCAAACCCGCTCCAAAGGTCACGTCGAGCGTCGTGCGGATGCATCCGCGGCCGGTGCACGAGTTGCCTGATGTCAATGCCAGCATATTTGCACGTGTCGTCGCCGCGGCGTTTGGGCAGCGCCGCAAGATACTGCGCAATGCACTCGCGGAAATCCTCAATGCAGACGAAATCCGCGACGCCGGCGTGGATTCACAGGCGCGCGCCGAGACGTTGAGCGTTGAAAGCTTCGTTGACCTGGCGCGCCGCGCTGCGACTAAAACGCTAACGCCCGAATGTCGACTCGCTTGATCTGATCGCGCGCCGCTTCGAATCCCGGCAGCAACCGCGCCAGCTCTTGCCAGAAACGAACGCTATGGTTCAGCTCGCGAAGATGCGCAAGCTCATGTGCGATAACGTAGTCGATAACCGGCAACGAAAAGTGCACGAGGCGCCAGTTGAGACGAA
>JACCYC010000014.1 GCA_013696665.1 Burkholderiaceae bacterium
GCGGCTCCAGTGTCATCGGTTTATCCGAACATGGGATCGCAAGTTCTGATCATCTCTTTCGTTGTAGTCGTTATCGGCGGAATCGGATCAGTGCGCGGCGCGCTGCTCGCAGCGTTGCTGGTCGGGCTCGTCGATACGTTCGGAAAGGTTTTTTATCCCGAAGCAGCCGGCGTACTGGTCTATCTGATGATGGCGACGATTCTGGTGTGGAAGCCCGAAGGATTGTTCAAGCATGGCTGAGGGGCAGCCGTGGCGGGTGCCGTATCTACTGCTCGGTCTGCTGATTACTTCCGCGGCCTTTCCATTGTTCGCAGAAAAATATTACGTGGACCTCATGGTGAGGATCATGATCCTCTCGGTATTTGCGCTGAGCTTGCAACTGCTGGTTGGCCAGACGGGACTGGTGTCGTTCGGCCACGCTGCGTTTTTCGGCATCGGAGCGTACGTCGCCGCGATGCTGTCGCCGCAATCGGGACCGGCTTCGTTCTGGATTTTGTTTCCGGCAGCGCTGGTGGCGGCGGGCCTGTATGGGCTGGCGGTCGGCGCTTTGTCGCTGCGCACGCGCGGCATCTACTTCATCATGGTGACGCTTGCATTTGCGCAGATGGCGTACTACGTGTTCCACGACACCGCGGTCGGCGGCGGCAGCGACGGCATTTATCTGTACTTCCGGCCCGATGTTTCGATCGGCAGCGCACGCCTGCTTGATCTTTCCGAACCGCGAACGTTTTATTTTTTCGTGCTCGCGGCGCTTGCGCTGACCTTCCTGCTGCTGAAGGCGCTGCAGGCGAGCCGCTTTGGGCGCGCACTCGACGGCATCCGTATCAACGAGCAACGCATGCGCGCGGCAGGCTTCGCGACCTATCCGTACAAACTCGCCGCATTTGTCATCGCGGCGATGCTGGCGGGCGTCGCTGGATTTATTCATGCCCTGAAGGACGGGTATGTCAATCCGGAAATCCTGTCGTGGCATCAGTCGGGGGCAGTGCTGCTGATGGTGATCCTCGGCGGCCTCGGCAGTCTGCATGGCGCTGTCTTCGGAGCGATTGCGTTTGTGGCTCTGCAGGAGTTCTACCAGTCGCAGGCAATTTTTGGCAACCTGGCAAAGCACTGGCAGCTGCCGCTTGGACTGACGATCATATTGCTGGTTGCGTTGATGCCGAATGGCCTGACTGGAGTGCGCGCATGGGCTCGAACGCGCAAGCCTGCATGACATTGCTTGCGGCTAGTCACATCTCGCGCCATTTTGGCGGGCTGCGCGCCGTCGATGATGTGTCACTCGCACTACAGCGCGGAGAGATACACGCGGTCATCGGAACCAACGGTGCCGGCAAATCCACGTTGATCAACGTGTTATGCGGCGAAACGGCGCCGACCTCCGGGCGTGTCGAGATGATGGGGCGGGATATCACTCGATGGAGCCAGCCCAGGCGCGCGATGGCCGGTGTGGGCCGCACCTACCAGCGCACGACGATCTTCCCGACTTTTAGCGTGCACGAGAACTGCAGGCTTTCAGCGCAGGCGCGGCTGCAGAAACCATGGAGCATCCTGACTCCTGCGGCGCGCTGCGAACCGTCGATGCGCGCGGCCGCGCGCGCACTTGAACGCACAGGCCTTGCAACTCAGGCGGACGCAACCGCCGCGACGCTGTCGCACGGTGCCAAGCGACAGCTTGAAATTGCAATGTGCCTGGCCAGCGCGCCGCAGATCTTGCTGCTCGACGAACCGTTGGCTGGCATGGGCGCGCAGGAGACCGCCCAGATGCTTCAGTTGCTGTCTGAGCTGAAAAACGATCATGCGATATTGCTGATCGAGCATGACATGGACGCCGTGTTTCAGGTGTCTGACCGCATCACTGTGATGGTCAACGGTCGCGTGCTTGCAAGCGGCACACCCCTCGCAATCCGAGCCAACACGGAAGTGCAGCAGGCGTACCTGGGCGAAGAAGCGCCTGTATGAGCGCGAGGCAAACTCCACTGATCGATGGCACGCAGTTGCACACTCACTATGGGGCGAGCCACATCCTGCACGGCGTGTCGATCTCAATCGGCGCGGGTGAGGCGGTCGGGCTGCTGGGGCGCAACGGCATGGGCAAGACAACGTTGATCCGAACCCTGATTCGTCTAGTACGACCGACCTCCGGGGTCATCCGCATACGTGGCGCAGATCACACACGCACACGTCCGGATCGCATTGCTCGGCTTGGCGTCGGCTACGTGCCCGAGGGGCGCGGCATATTTTCGAACCTGACGGTGCGCGAAAATCTCGTAATGGCTGCACGCGCGGGAATCAGTGGTCGGCGCGATTGGTCACTCGAGCGAGTTATGCAAACCTTCCCGCGCCTGGCAGAAAGACTGAAGCATGCAGCTGCGCAACTTTCGGGTGGAGAACAGCAAATGCTTGCCATCGGCCGCGCGCTAATGACAAATCCGGACGTATTGCTGCTCGACGAAGCGACCGAAGGTCTGGCACCGCGGGTGGTGCGCGATATCTGGCGCATTGTCGGCGAGGTTCGCACGACGGGCATTGCGTCATTGATCGTCGATCGAAACTACCGCTCGGTGCTCGCCCACACTGATCGCTGCGTCGTGCTGGAAAAAGGGCGTGTCGTCCTCGAGGGGCGCTCACCCGAACTCGCAGGCGCGCCGCACGAACTGGTGCGGTATCTCGGAGTTTAAAAAAAGGCGCCGGATCGGCGCCGTTCGCGCAGCAATTACCGGCCTATCGCAACAATCGCCCGCTGAGCCGCCAGATTGTGGGTAGTCGCCGTCGGATGAAACGAATCCCAGTAGAAGTACGTCGCCGGCGTCGCGCACAGCGTCGGCGGTGCCACCAGATCGTTGAAGCACGGGGCCGTCGCGTTGGTGTATCCCAGCGCTGCCGGATTGGCGATGGCCTCGGTATTCAGCGCAAACACGTCCAGCACATACAGACTTAGCCCGGGTGAAGCGGCGCGAATCTGCGCAATCTGCTGTGCCAGCGCTCCATTGAACTGTGCCGACAGTTGCGTCGCCCCCGCCGCAGCGGTTGGGCCAAGCGCCTGCGCGCGCGGCGTCTTGCCGACGTCCGCGCTATTCGCAATGAGGATATGGCGCGCACCTGAAGCATAGAGCCGGTTGATGATCGTCACAACATTGGTCACCGCCCCGGTCAACACCGTTGCAGGCGCATTGGGATTTGTCTGCGCAAGCGTTAGCGCATCGACGATATCGTTGCCGACCGTGACGCCGTCGACGATGAAAAGCGCGGTCGCGCTCGAAACAAAGTTGACCCGCGTGAAATACTGATCGAGCTGCGTCACCATGTTCGGCACGCCCTGGATCGTGCCTGCAATCGGACCGGTGCGCGCCAATGCGTACGCAAAGTTATTGCCTCCCGTGCGCGATGGCGTGACTGCGGCGCCGTAACGGGCAGCAACGATTTCGGCAAATACCGGCCCGTTTGAAAAACGGCCGGTTGCATAGGGTGGCGTCGGAGGGCAGTTCGCCGGAATCAGGTTGCAGGTATTGCCGGTGTCGCTGACGCTGGCGCCGAAGACATAGGTGACCTGTCCGAAAGCCGGTTGCGGCGGCGGATCGTCATCGCTGCCGCCACACGAAGCCAGAATTGCTGCGGCAGCGAATGCCGCAAAGATGCGAGCCGCACGGCGGCCAAGGTTGATCATCATCGTCTCCGTAGATCTAGTTTTAGGTGCTTGCTGGCGTCCTGTTGTCGCGCAATGCCCTCTGCTACAACAGACGCCGCGAATGATAGCCCCGTCTTCGACGACACTCTTTCGCGCTAACAGGGGACCGCGCCCGCCTCTGCGCGCCTTAGCCGGTCGTGTACGGCGTCCCACTCGGGGCCGGAGGGTGGCCGGGCCACCACCAGACAATCCGCGCCGCTGCTATCGAGCCGGTGCAGATGCGTATATAAAAGCCGGATGTAATCGTCGCTGGACTCGGCGGCAGCAATCGCCAAGATGACCGTTGCGCGGCAGGCCTGCAGCACATGCATCGGCGCAAGTACCGCAATGCGAGGGCTGCGGGTATCGGACGCAACGGACAATTCCATCGCAAGCTGATCGACCGCCAACACTGACAGCGGCGTGCGGGGCGCGTAATGCTTTTCCAGCCGGCCAGGAGTGCGCGGCGCCTGTGTCGCTGCGTCGAACACTTCGGTGCCCAGCGCGCGCTGCAATTCCTCACGCAAAATCGCTCCGGGCCGCAATAACGTCGGTGTGCCGCCTGACAGATCGACGATCGTCGACTCAATGCCGATCGGGCACGCCCCGCCATCAAGAATCAGATCGATCCTGCCGCGCGGTTTCTCGCCAAGATCATCCTTCACGTGCTGCGCGGTCGTTGGGCTGATGCGCCCAAACGAATTCGCACTGGGCGCGGCGAGCGCGCCGCCAAACTGATGCAGTACCGCACGCATCCATGGGTGCGAGGGTGCGCGCAATGCCACTGTTTCCTGACCTCCGGTAACCAGGTCACTCGCGCGACTCGTGCGCTTCAACACTAACGTCAACGGCCCTGGCCAGAACGCGCGAGCTAAATGTTTCGCGGCATCGGGCACGTCTCGCGCCCAATCCTTGACAGCATCGTACCCGTCGATGTGAACAATGACCGGGTGGTCGGCGGGGCGGCCCTTCGCGGCAAACAATGCACGCATGGCAACTTCGTTACTCGCGTCGGCTGCCAGCCCGTAGACCGTCTCGGTGGGGAGCGCCACCAACCCCCCGGCGTGTAGCACGGCGGTGGCGCGTTGAATTGCGACAGCATCGACAAGCGGAATCTGCATCGCGAGCTACTAGGGGGAAGGGACGATGCCGAGAATGCGCGCGACCTGGTCAGCGCGGACCCTTGCCTCGGCACCATCAGATGCAACGCACGTCACGTGCCCCATCTTGCGGCCTCTCCGCGCTTCGCTCTTGCCGTACAGATGCAGCTTGGCGCCGGGGATTGACAGCACCGAGGCCCAATCAGGCTCTCGCGCCGTCGAGCTGTTTGGCGAATGATCGAACCATAGATCGCCCAAAACATTGAGCATCACCGCCGCCATTGTCTGGTGGGTGTCACCCAGCGGCAGATTTGCCAGCACACGCGCCTGCTGCTCGAACTGGCTGCTTACGCTGGCGTCGATGGTGTAATGACCCGAGTTGTGCGGACGCGGTGCGATTTCGTTGACCAACAAGCCGCCGTCGGGCAGCACGAAGAATTCCACACACAACACACCCACATAGTTAAGGCCCTGTGCAATGGTAAGCGCCGCGTCGCGGGCGCGCCGCGCAATGTCGGCATCGACTCGAGCTGGAATGGTCGACGTGGCCAATATTCCGCCACGATGTTCGTTTTCCGCGAGCGGAAAAATCGCTGTCGCACCACTCCGTGTACGGCAAGCAACGACCGACACTTCCTGCCGCAGTGCGAGCTTTTTCTCGAGCACACACGGCAGACGACCCATTGCGTTCCACGCAGCGCGCGTCTCGGCTACCGTTGCTACCGCCTGCTGGCCCTTGCCGTCGTACCCGAGCCTGGCTGATTTAAGTATTGCGGGAAAAAGCTTCGGATCGAGTGTTTCGAGGTCAGCGTCGCGTTCGATCTCGGCGTGCGCCGCAACTGCAAGCCCGCATGCGACGACAAACCGCTTCTCCGCAATTCGGTCCTGCGCGATGGCAACACTCGCTGCCTCGGGGCTCACGCTGCAATGCTTCGCGAGGAAATCCAGTGCGGCTGCAGGCACGTTCTCGAACTCGGTCGTAGCAGCGCGACAGCGTCGCGCCAATTCTGCTAGCGCGCGCTCGTCAGCGTAGTCAGCAGCGATATGGTCGTCCGCGACCGCGCCGGCCGGACTGTCGAGACCGGGGTCGAGCACGCATACCTTATAGCCAAGCGATTGGGCAGCCATACAAAACATGCGTCCGAGTTGACCGCCGCCGAGGAGCCCCAGCCACGAACCTGGGAGAATGACCGGCGACATCACGCGACTACCGCGGACGATGCCGAGTAGAGCGGTTCCGTTTGCAGGCAGCGATGCCGCCATTCGTCTTCACAGCGGCAACACCATGTTGCGCGCCTTTTCGCTCTGCGTTGCGCGATATTGCGCCAGCGCCATCTCGAGCTCAGCATCATGCGCTGCAAGTATTTCAAGCGCGAACAGTGCCGCGTTCGCAGCGCCCGCTTCACCAATGGCAAACGTGGCCACTGGCACGCCCTTCGGCATCTGAACGATCGACAGCAATGAATCCTCCCCGCGAAGATACTTGGAAGGGATTGGCACTCCAAGCACCGGGATCAGCGTCTTGGATGCCAGCATGCCCGGAAGATGCGCAGCGCCACCAGCGCCCGCGATGATGATTTGCAATCCACGCGCGCGCGCCTCTTCGGCGTAGGCAAACATCTCGTCGGGTGTGCGGTGCGCCGAGACCACGCGCGATTCGAAACGAACACCGAATTCCTTCAGCACTTCGCACGCGTGCTGCATCACGTCCCAGTCGGACGTTGAACCCATCAGCACGCCGATCAGCGGCGCAGAGTGACCGTCACGCTTCATGTTTTCCGTCTACGGTGGCACAACGCGCAATTGTACGGATCACCGATCAATGATCACCGATCACCGTTTTCCCGGTCAGCCGCAGCAACGCTTCCCGATACTTGGCGGCCGTTTTTTCGACGACGTCCGGCGGTAGATCCGGCGGTGGTGGAGTCTTGTCCCAGTCCTGGATTTCCAGCCAGTCGCGCACGAACTGCTTGTCGAAAGACGGCGGCGAAGCTCCCTCGGCGTACTGCTCGGCCGGCCAGAAGCGCGACGAATCGGCGGTCAGCACTTCGTCCATCAAACGCAGATCGCCTGCGGCGTCGATTCCGAATTCGAATTTGGTGTCGGCAATGATGATGCCGCGCGTGGCCGCGTACTGCGAAGCCGCCGCGTACAGCGCGAGGCTGATCGAGCGGATCCGGAATGCAAGCTCGGCACCAACAACTTCCTGCATGCGCTCGAACGAAATGTTTTCGTCATGCGTGCCGAGCTCGGCCTTGTTGGCAGGCGTGAAGATCGGCGCGGGTAACTTGCTGGCTATCTGCAAACCCCGCGGCAGTTCGATTCCGCACACGCTGCCTGAGCGCTGATAGTCCTTCCACCCGGAGCCGATCAAGTAACCGCGCACCACGGCCTCGACCGGCAGCGGCTTCAGCTTCATCGCAACCACCGAGCGGCCGCGCACCTGATCCATCTCGTCGCTCGCGACGACCGACTCCGGCGCGACCCCCGTCAGATGATGCGGCGTGACGTGCGCCAGCTTCGTGAACCAGAAGTTGGACAGCGCGTTGAGCACCTTACCTTTGTCGGGAATCGGCTGGCTCATCACCACGTCGAACGCCGACAACCGGTCGGTCGTCACGATCAACAGCCGATCGTCTCCCACCGCGTAACTGTCGCGTACCTTGCCGCGATAGACGAGCGGCAACGACTCAACACTGGACCGCAAGAGTCCGCTCACGTCGGCTTGCTCACGCCCGGAAGAAGTACCAGCCGACTATCGCGACCCAGGTGCCGCCCGCGAACATCAGCGCGAGCATCACCGCCGCGCTGCCGACATCCTTGGCGCGTTTGCCGAGCGGGTTGATCTCCAGGCTATCGCGGTCGACCGCCGCCTCGATCGCACTGTTAAGCAATTCAACAATCAGCACCAGAATCAACACGCCGACCAGCAGGATCTTCTCCGGCAATGCAATCGGCAGCACCAGCGCGACGGGGGTCAGTACCGCCGCCAGCATGATCTCCTGCCGAAACGCATCTTCACCGGCCCACGCGGCGCGCAGACCGTCCAGCGAGTAATGCGTCGCATCGATCACGCGGCGCAATCCGCGCTTGCGCTTTTCGGCAGCCCGGTCAAGGACGATGCGGCTGGCAGATT
>JACCYC010000218.1 GCA_013696665.1 Burkholderiaceae bacterium
CACAAGTAGGCAGTGGTCCGATTGAAGTGCGCGGCCGCACCGCTCCGGACGCGAAGGTAGATGTGCAGGTCAACGCGATCGCGTCGCTGGCCGGCTTTTTTGGCATCAATCAGCAAGTGTTCAGTCAGAGCTTGCGGCCCGACGCCAGTGGCAACTTTGTCTTCACCTTCCAGTCGCAGGCGGCGGTGCCCGGTACGCGCTACGAGGCCACCATCACCGCCACGAGAGGCGACGTGGTGCGTGAATCCAAGCTGGTGCTGTTCCAGCAGCGTTGAAACCGTCGCCGCTGCAAGCACGCTTTGCATGGTAGCCGGCGCCGGGGCGGAGCCCGGCGTCGTCCGGGCGCCGCACGCGCGGCTGCGCGAATGCTGTACCCGCTATATAAAGCGGGTCATGAGCTGCAGACTCCCTCCACCGAGACCAGCGTCGACTTTGCAGTTCTCTGCCTAAGGTCGATCAGCGGCTTGTATTCGGGCGAGCGATACCAGGCATTCAAATGCGTCATGTCAGCGAACTCGAGAATGACCAGACGTCTAGGCATCCAGTCGCCCTCCAGAACGTCCGTTGCGCCACCGCGGACCACATAACGGCCGCCGTAAGCTTCGATCGTCGCCGAAACTCTTTGTGTGTATTGCTCATACCCCGCGGCATCGGTCACTTCTACGTTGGCGAATAGGTAGGCAGGCATGCTGGATTCTCCTTATCCTGCGCGCGTATGTGCGGAAGATTTCATTGGAACCAAAGATTCTTGCTCAAACCCGATAGAAGTGTGTGATCGTGGCGAAGCTCATATCGCGCGGCGGGCCGCTTTCGTGAATGAACTGCCCGCTGAAGAAATAGCCGAATGCGAAGCTTAGAGCGGCGTGCCGATCGATTCTCCGTGAGGGACTCGGCCTATCTCGTCGAAATGAAGACGAAATCATGGCAACCTAGTACTGGCTAAGTTTTGAGTGAGCGAGCTGGCAATGGCCTGATTCCGGCCACATTCAAGGCTTCGTTCCACCCTCGAGCGTTGCCGTGTCAGCCCTCTCTAAACCGCGTGCGAACAGATGCGCGACATCGACCGGATCAAGTGAGTACTTGCGGCCGCAGAACTCGCAAGTGACTGTCACCGATCCCTGCTCGGCAATGATCGAGTCGACTTCTCCCTGGCCGAGGGACACCAGCATTTTCTGAATGCGTTGGCGCGAGCAGCTGCACTGAAACCTCGGTTTCAGCGGCGCGTATTGCTCGACGGATTCCTGCCAGAACAGGCGATGCAGCACGGTTTCTGGCGCCACGGCGAGCAGCTCTTCTACGGTGACAGTGCGCGCTAGTGCGCTCAATCGCTCCCACGTGTCTTCATCGAGTAGGCCCGATGCGGAGCGATTGTCATCGGGTAGACGTTGCAGCAACAGGCCACCCGCGGCGTCTTCGCTACACGCCAACCAG
This sequence comes from Burkholderiaceae bacterium, assembly GCA_013696665.1. GTDB lineage: Bacteria > Pseudomonadota > Gammaproteobacteria > Burkholderiales > Burkholderiaceae_F > JACCZX01. The sequence goes on from JACCYC010000218.1 coordinate 1,432, forward strand.
AGCCGGGTCTCGAGCTGCTCACTTTGTCGCATATAGGTTTGCAGCAGTTCGGCGACGCTGTCCCCTTCAAGGGCGACGATTCCTTGATACGCCTGCTGGCCAGGCATCGGATCCTTAGGGTCGAGCGTGATGACAAAGCGCCCGCGTCCGCCGCGATTGAGCAAATCCTGCAACGAAATGTCGTCTGCAATCGGCTCGTCGCGCACTTTAGCGGTGGCACGCAGTGCTAGATCAGGTTGGCATTCGATCACGAGCAGCTGCAGGGGGCCATCGCCGTAGATCTGCATCACCAATGCGCCGTTAAATTTGATGCTGCTAGCCAGCAGAGCAGCCGCTGCTGCCATTTCGCCAAGCACGCGCATTACAGCCGGCGGATACCGGTGATGCGCTGTCATGTCTCGCCACGCTGCGCCGAGCTGCACGATCTCGCCGCGCGCACGTGCTCCGTTAAACGAAAACTTCAGCAGCAGATCGGACATCGCAGGGCGCTAAGCGAGGGGCAAGGGCTGCATCGATCGCCAATCAATCAATGCGACGTAATTCGTCGCGATACGCGATCGCGCGCTGCACATAGCTCTCGGTGTTGCTTCGCATTCGTTCAATGTCACTGGGCGCTAACTGGCGCACCACTTTGGCTGGAGACCCGATGACCAGCGAGCCTTCTGGGATGTGCTTGCCCTCGGTGACCAGCGCCCCGGCGCCGATGAGGCAGTTGGGTCCAATGACTGCACCATTTAAAATCACTGACTGAATGCCAATCAAGCTTCCGTCGCCGATCGTGCACCCGTGCAGCATGACCTGATGCCCGATCGTCACGCTACGGCCGATAATCAGTGGCACACCGGGATCGGTGTGAAGTACGCAGCTTTCCTGCACGTTGCTGTCAGCGCCGATCTCGATCGGCTCGTTGTCACCGCGCAGTGTTGCGTACGGCCAAATACTGACACGCGCGCCCAGAATCACGGTGCCGATCACAGTCGCGGTGTCGAACACATATGCGCTCGGGTGAATCCTTGGAACCCGCGCGCCCAGTTGATAAATAGCCATGCGCCGAAGTTTAGCGGCGCCGGGGCGCGCCACCCGCCGTCTGTCGGTTAGCTGCCGTCACCGCCAGACTTGATCCCCAATCGACGCTCGGGGGCCCCGGATTAGCTCAAGCGCGCGACACCCTGACGGGGTATCGAACCGTCCACTGCGGACCGGTACAGTGGCCCATCCTTAGGAGGCGGAATGAATTGGGTGACGTTGCTGAATGCGCCGATGGGCGAGCTGCTGTGGAAGAAAAAGCAGGACCTGCGCCGTCGTGAGGCAAGCAAGCCGCCGATTGGCGCGACGATCTGCTGCGCCGGCTTGCGGATGACGGTCCAGGCAGGGTTGAGCGACGAGCTGTGGAGCTGGTTGGTCGGCCTCGGCTGGCGCGAACTTGCGCCCGGTGAAAACCGTCTACAGTTGAAGCCGCTCGCCACCACATTGGTCACTCGGCTTTTTGATTCCCAGCCTGAGCAGCGGGAGCGAGTCCTGATGAATGCGATCTACCAGGTCACGCGCCATAGATCGGTCAAGGTGCCGGAGCGCGCGTCGGTTTCCTAGAGCGGGCAACGTTCCTGCTAGCAGATTCTGGGGATTCGGCGTCCTGTAGGCGTTGCTAAATTCCGCAGATTGCTGGAGGTTTTACTTTGGAGTTGCATTTCGTATCGCAGGTATGCGATCAGGTTCGCACGCTTTTCAAGATCCGCCGTGAGCGCGAGCTTCCGTCGGCAGGGGAGAAGCCGCCTTTTGGCGCCAAGGTTTGCTGCGGCGACGTTCGAATGACGGTGCGCGCCGGGATGACGGATGGGCTTTGGCGATGGCTGCTATCGAAGGGCTGGCGCGAAGTCGCCATCCGACCCGACCGGCGTCGCTACAAAGATATTCCAACGACCTATGTCACACACCTGATCGACGCCGAAACCAACGAAGAACGCACGCGGGTTATGGCCGCTGCAGTTGCGAACGCGCAGTACCGAACGACGATGACACGGGATGGCCGTGTTGTGCCGGTGCGTCAGCCGCGCGAAAAAGTCGACCGCGACGCCTAGCACCTCAAACAGACTGCGCCGCAGTTTCCGCCCGGAGCCTTTCGCGCTCCCGAAGCACCCCGCGCTGAATCTTCCCGGTCGTTGTCATCGGCAACTGATCGATGAACTCGATTTCCTTTGGATATTCGTACGGCGCTAGTTTTCCACGCACATGGTTCTGCAGCTCTTCGATCAATCCGCGTGACTCGCTGTAACCCGGCGACAGCACGATGAACGCTTTGATCAGCGCGCCCCGCTCGGCATCCGGCTTCGGCACGATGGCCGCATTCGCAACCGCCGGGTGCTTGATCAGGCAGTTTTCGATTTCACTGGGGCCGATGCGGTAGCCCGCGGCTTTGAACATGTCGTCGGCGCGGCCGCGATACCAGAAATAGCCGTCGCCATCGGCGGTTGCCAAGTCACCGGTGCGGCACCACTGGCCGCTGAACTTGCCGCGCGTCGCGTCGGCATTGTTCCAGTACTCGAGGAAGAACACCGGATCCGGAACGCTATGCCTGTCGTTGCGGTGAACTGCAATCTCGCCGATTTCGCCTTCGGGCGTGTTGTTCCCGTCCTGGTCGATGATTGCGATTCGATGGCCGGGATAAGGCCGGCCCATGCTGCCCGCGCGAGCAGGCCACTTCCGATGCGAATTTCCGACGATGTAATTCATCTCGGTCTGACCGAACATTTCGTTTACCGTGACCCCAAGCGCCTGCTTGCACCACTCGAACACCGTTTCACCAACCGCTTCCCCGGCGCTCATGATCGATCGCAGCTTCAACTGGTAGCGCGTCCGGGGCGCGGCAACAGCCTTCATCATCATTTTCAGCGCTGTCGGAAACAAAAACGCGTTGGTCACACCATGACGCTGCATCAATTCAAACGCGCGCTCGGGAGTGAAACGGCCGCGAAACCCGACGATCGGAAATCCAAAGTAAAGCGTGGGCAATAGCGCGTCCATCAGTCCGCCGGTCCACGCCCAGTCGGCCGGCGACCAGAAGACATCGCCTGGCTGCGGGAACCAGTCCTGCGACGCAACGAATCCCGGCAAGTTGCCAATCAACGCGCGGTGGGGCATCAGCGCACCCTTGGGTGGGCCGGTGGTGCCACTGGTGTAGATCAGCAAAGCGGCCTCATCGGCGAGCGTCGCCACCGGCGCAAATGTATCCGCCTGCCTGGCGAGCAACGCGCTCCATGAGTGCGAGGTGGGATCGCCGCCGCCCTCGCCGCCCACTACGATTCGATGACGCAGTGAAGCGCAGCCGCCGTGGATTTCCTGCACGACCGCGGCAGCGGCGGCGTCGATGATTGCAACCACTGCGCCGCTGTCCTGCAGGCGGTACTCGAGTGCGTCAGGACCGAACAGCAACGACAATGGCATTGCGATGGCACCCATCTGGTACGCCGCAATGTGGGCAACGGCCGTTTCTGGCCGCTGCGGCAGCACGATTGCAATTCGATCGCCGCGCTTGACACCCATCGCTTGCAGCGCATTTGACAGACGATTCGCGTCAGCTTGCAGCGCGGCATACGTGAACGATGCAAACGCGCCGGATTCATCTTCGTAGTGCAACGCGATACGCGTCGTTTCCTGCGCCCATCGGCGGCAGCACACCTCCGCTATATTGAATTCGCGCGGTACGTACCAGCGGAAGTTGTCGTAGAGCGCGCGGTATTGGTCGCGCATCAAGGTCTCCGAAGCCAATTCCTATAATCGCCCATCGCTCGCACGGGTGCAACGCCTTGCTGAAATCGAAATGATGAAGCCCTCGCGTTCCGAGTTCATCGACATTCGGGGCCTGCGCTATCACCTGCGCGAGTGGGGCGCTGCCGACGCCGACGCAGCGCACACGTGGGTAATGCTGCATGGGTGGATGGACGTCTCTGCTTCGTTCCAGTTTGTGATCGATGAGCTGCCCGATGACTGGAAAATTGTCGCGCCCGACTGGCGCGGCTTTGGATTGTCCGCCCGCGCGACGGCAGACTGCTACTGGTTTCCCGACTATCTGGCGGATCTCGAGTTCATTCTTGACGCCGTGCTGCGCGGCGAGCGCGCCTGGCTGCTGGGCCACAGCATGGGCGGAAACATTGCGCTGGTCTATGCGGGCACCCGTCCGGACCGAGTACGCGCGGTGGTTAACCTCGAGGGTTTCGGCTTGCGTGCCACAGCGGCGGAGCAGGCGCCGGATCGTTTCTCGCAGTGGATCGATGAATTGAAGGCAGGTGCCGCGCTCCGCGACTACGCGTCGCGCCATGAAGTCGCGGCGCGGCTGATGAAAAACAATCGGCGGCTGTCGCCGGATCGGGCAGCGTTTCTGGCTGAACACTGGGCAGTTCCTGATGGTTCAGGGCGCTTTGCTGTCGCGGGTGATCCAGCGCATCGCATTGTCAATCCGGCGTTGTATCGGATCGATGAAGTGCTGGCGTGTTGGAGCCAGGTCGAATGCCCGGTTCTGTGGGTACGCGCCGCGCAGAGCGATGTGCTGCGTCACGTCGGCCCGGATCACGAGGCGGCGCTGCGCGAAGTCGATGCGCGCAAAGAGGTGTTGCGCAACGTAACGAGTGTGCTGATCGAAGACGCCGGTCACATGGTGCATCACGACCAGCCCGAGCAGTTGGCGCACTTGATCACTGCGTTTGCTCAACAACACCGGTCGCAGCTTTAGAATGGTCCGATGGCTGATCAAACGGGCGGCATACATGCAATTCGCGCCGACCTTCACTCCCACTCGAATTTCTCGGACGGCACGCTGGCGCCCGGTGATCTCGCGCGCCGGGCGTCTAAACACGGCGTCGAGCTTTTCGCGTTGACGGATCACGACGAAGTAGGGGGCCTTGCCGAGGCACGTGCGGCGGCCGCTCAATGCGCAATGCCTTTCATTTCCGGTGTCGAAGTCTCCGTCACTTGGGGTGCCGCGACGCTGCACATTGTCGGACTTGGCGTTGACCCTGAGTCGGCTGCGCTGCGCGACGGGCTTGGCCATGTGCGCTCGGGTCGAACCCGCCGTGCTCAGGAAATTGCGGCCAGCCTGGCGGCAGTCGGCATTGAGGGCGCGTTTGAAGGAGCGCTGCGGCTTGCCGACAATCCGAAACTGATCGGCCGCACGCACTTTGCGCGGTACCTGGTCGAGCAGGCCGTTTGTCGCGATGTGCGTGAAGTATTCAAGCGGTATCTGGTCGAAGGCAAGCCCGGCTATGTACCCCATCGCTGGGCAACGCTGAGTGAAGCTGTCACGATGATCAATGCAGCACGTGGTGTGGCGGTGTTGGCGCATCCGGCCCGATACCGGCTTGATTCGCTGGCGTTGCACTCGCTGTTAGAACAGTTTCGCGAAGTAGGGGGCACTGCGCTAGAGGTTGTAACGAGCAATCACACCGCCGACGACGTGCGCCGCTATACAAAGCTCGCGATCGACTTTGGCTTTGAAGCTTCGCGCGGAAGCGACTTCCACGGCCCCGGCGAATCGTCGAACGTCGAGCTGGGCCGCGTGCCGCCGCTGTCACCGGAGCTGCAGCCGGTGTGGCACCGCTTCGTCTAGCCGCGGGCGCCGAATGGCTCAACTCTTCTCGGTGCACCCGGTGGATCCGCAGGTGCGCCTGCTGCGCCAGGCAGCGCAGATTCTCGACCACGGCGGTGTCGGCGCAATTCCCACTGACTCCTGCTACGCGCTGGCGTGTCATCTTGACGATCGTGCCGCCGTCGACCGCATCCGCGCGATTCGTCGCATTGACGAACGACACCTGCTCACGTTGATGTGCCGCGACTTGTCGGACATCGGCCAGTACGCCAAGGTCAACAACCGCACGTACCGGTTGCTGAAGAACGCAACGCCCGGGCCGTACACATTGATTCTGGAAGCAACCAAAGAAGTACCACGGCGGCTTTCACACCCGTCGCGCAAAACGATCGGCCTGCGCGTGCCCGATCATCGCGTTGCGCTGGGGCTGCTCGACGTCCTCGGACAACCGCTGTTGACGACGACCTTGCAGCTTCCCGGCGATGAGCTTCCGCTGAACCAGGGTCTGGAAATTCGCGACCGGCTCGATCACGAGATTGATTTCGTACTGGACGCAGGCGCTTGCGGTGTCCAGCCAACCACCGTGATCGATTTGACCGGCACCGATGCGGTGCTTGTGCGCCAGGGCCTGGGCGACATGGCGCAGCTTGGTCTGTAGCGTCACCTCGAGCGGTCGACGACGCCGCTGATAGACTCGATTCGATGGAAAATGTAATGCAGGCGATCGCGGTGTACGCGATCCCGGTGTTGTTTGCGATTACGGTGCATGAAGCGTCACACGGCTATGTTGCGCGCATGTTCGGTGACAACACCGCGTACGTTCTGGGCCGCGTCACGCTAAACCCGCTCAAGCATATCGACCCCATCGGCACGATCGCACTGCCGCTCGGGATGGTGATCCTGACTGGATTCATGTTCGGCTGGGCCAAGCCGGTGCCGGTCGATTGGGGAAGCCTGCGACGACCCAAGCGCGACATGATCTGGGTCGCCGCAGCGGGGCCGGCGGTCAATCTGGTGATGGCGATTTTGTGGGCGATTATTTTCCGGCTGCTGCAAGGGGCAGGCGTTGAAGAGCGTTTTTTCTTCGAGGTCGCGCGCGCCGGGATCCAGGTCAATCTGGTGTTCATGGCGCTTAACCTGTTGCCGATTCCGCCGCTCGACGGTGGCCGGATCGTCAGTGGGCTGCTACCGCAAAAACTTTCGATCGCCTATTCGCGCATTGAACCGTTTGGACTGTTCATCATCATCGGCCTGCTGTTCACCGGTGCGTTGAACTTTCTGTTAAAGCCATTCCTTGCAATCGGCGAAGCAATCGTGAGCGTTTTCATCTGATGTTTGCCGATCGGGTTTTATCGGGCATGCGCCCAACCGGAGCGATGCATCTGGGTCACTATCACGGTGTCTTGAAAAACTGGGCGCGGCTGCAGGAAGAACATCCGTGCCTGTTCTTTGTTGCCGATTGGCATGCGCTGACCACGCACTACGAGGAAACGCAACGGATCAGCGCCGACGGCGTGGACATGGTGATCGACTGGCTGGCGTCGGGCGTCGATCCGAACAAAGCAACGATTTTTATTCAATCTCGCGTGCCCCAGCATGCGGAGCTCTTTTTGTTGCTCGCGATGGCGACGCCTCTCGGATGGCTCGAGCGTGTGCCCACCTACAAGGATCAGCAGCAAAAACTATCTGACCGTGACTTGTCGACGTACGGCTTTCTTGGCTACCCGTTGATGCAGGCTGCCGATATTCTTGTCTACCGATCAACGCTGGTACCGGTTGGCGAGGACCAGGTGCCGCATATCGAAATGACGCGCGAGATTGCGCGTCGCTTCAATCATGTGTTCGGTGCCGAGCCCGACTTTGAAGCAAAAGCGAAGGCGGCGGCACGCAAGCTCGGTGGCGATGCCAAACGTTTCGAAGAACTGCGCACGCAGTATCAGCAGGAAGGCAACACCGAGGCGCTGATGCGGGCGAGGTCGATCGTGAATGCCGCAGCCCAGTTGGGTGTTGAGGATCGCGAACGTTTGTTTGGCTACTCGGAAGGCGCGCACCGTGTCATCCTGCCCGAGCCCGCGGCGCTACTGACAAAGGTGTCGAGGATGCCGGGGCTTGACGGCCAAAGAATGGCAAAAAGCTACAAGAACACGATCGCGTTGCGCGAAGAACCCGAATCGGTCACGAAAAAAATTCGCACGATGCCGACCGACCCTGCCCGCGTGCGTCGTACCGACCCGGGCGAGCCGGAACGATGCCCGGTGTGGCCGCTGCACCAGGTGTATTCGGACGAACCGACCCAGCAATGGGTGCAGACGGGTTGCCACACGGCGGGCATCGGGTGCCTGGAGTGCAAGCAGCCGGTGATCGACGCAATCGTGCGCGAACTGGCGCCGATGCGCGAACGGGTGCAGCGCTTCCTCGATCAACCGGCGCTGGTGCAGGACATCGTTGCAGACGGTTGCGACAAGGCGCGGGCGATGGCAGAAGAAACCATGCACGAAGTGCGCGCCGCGATGGGGCTCGTGCCAGCACGCTGACCGCAACGGACTGGACGGCGGCGGCTACGCTGGCTTGCCAGCGTTATCGAGTTGCTGAGCGCGTTGCGCCGCAGGACGCGCCCGTAGACGCGCCGAATAATCGACGAATGCAGGACGCTTGTCGATGCTGCCGAACATCAGTCCCCAGCCGATTTGCGATCCGACATACACATCGGCCGCGGTGAATTCGTCGCCGCACACGTACGCATTGCGGCTGAATTGCTGCTCCAGTGTAGTGACCGTGTCCTCGTAGCTGCCGTAACCCAGCATTGCTTTCTTGTCGGAGTGAAAGCCCTGGCTTTTGTTGGTGACGGCGGCTTCCACCGGCCCGGCTGCGAAGAACAGCCAGCGATAGTAGGGACCGCGCCGTGTGTCTCCGGGCGGCGGCGCGAGCTTCGCCGCAGGAAATGCATCGGCGAGATACGCGCAAATGGCAGCGGCGTCGGTGACGACAACCTCGCCATGCTTGATCGCCGGCACCTTACCCATGGATTGACGGCAAGATAAGCGGGTGCTTTCATCGTTGTACCGTAGTCCAGCGCGACGGTTTCGTAGGGTTCGCTCAATTCCTCCAGCATCCAGCGGACAATGCGCGCGCGTGACATCGGATTGGAATAAAAGGTAATCATGTCCGGCATGGGAACCCACCTTCCGTTGGATACGCCAGATTATCAGGGCGGGGGCGGCGCCCGCGTTGTGGCACCTTCGCCTTGGGTCGAGCGGTGGGCAGCGTGTGTTGCATCGAGTGATCGCGTGCTCGATCTCGCATGCGGGGGCGGGCGCCACGCGCTGCTATTTGCGGCACGCGGATGCAAAGTCACCGCGGTGGATCGCGATCCGACGTTTGTGGAAGCTTTCGCAAATACCAGCGTTCGATTTGTCGCGGCTGATCTGGAAAACAGTGCGTGGCCCCTGAGCGATGCTCGGTACGACGCCATCGTCGTAACCCAGTATCTGCACCGGCCACTGTTTCCGATGATGCGCTCGGCACTCGCCGAAGGCGGTTTGTTGATCTACGAAACATTTGCCGCGGGCAACGCAGCGTTCGGTCGCCCCACCAATCCGGATTTCCTGCTGAATCCGCGCGAGCTGCTCGATGAATTCGGCGACATGCGGGTCATAGCATTCGAGGATGGATTCACTGCGCAGCCCAAGCCGGCGATGGTGCAACGCATTGTGGTTCGCAACACTGTTCCTCGGTCAGTATTGCCGTCGCACCCGTGCACTTTGTAGCAGCCGGTTTACCGGTGGGCGCGCTGTAGAATCTCGCGCTTCCCAGCGTACTCAGCACGCAATGACCGAATGATTAAAGGCAGCATCGTTGCGATCGTGTCGCCTATGCACGAAGACGGCTCGCTCGACTTCGATGCCTATCGCCGGCTGATCGATTGGCATATCACGGAGGGCACGCAAGCGATCGTTGCGGTGGGAACGACCGGCGAATCCCCGACGGTAAATCCTGCTGAGCATGGCGAGCTGATCCGGGTCGCGGTAGAAGCTTCGGGGGGACGCATCCCAATCATTGCGGGTACCGGCGGCAACTCGACGCGCGAAGCGGTCGAGTTGACGCAGCACGCAAAGGAAGTGGGAGCGGATGCAACGCTGCAGGTCGTGCCGTACTACAACAAGCCAACGCAGGAGGGGCTGTATCAACACTTTCGGACGATCGCTGAAACGGTCGACCTACCCGTCATCCTTTACAACGTACCCAGCCGCACCGTCGCCGATCTTGCGACGGAGACAACGCTGAGATTATCGAAGGTTCCGGGAATTATCGGATTGAAGGACGCAACGGGCGACATGGCGCGGGCGGCCGAGCTGCTGAAACATCTTCCACGTGATTTTGCCATTTACAGTGGCAACGACGACAGCGCGCTGGCGCTGATGCTGATGGGCGGGCACGGCGTGATTTCCGTCACTGCGAACGTCGCGCCGCGTCTGATGTCACAGATGTGCGTGGCAGTGCTTTCGGGAGATTTTGCGCAGGCCCGCACAATCAACAGCCAGCTGCTGTCGTTGCACTTGAAGTTGTTTGTCGAGCCGAATCCGGTTCCTGTGAAATGGTCGCTGTTCAAGGCGGGTCGCATTCCGGGCGGTGTCCGCCTTCCGTTGATCGCGCTTTCCAAACACAACGAGGCGATTGTGCACAGCGCGTTGAAAGAAGCTGGCCTCGCTTGAATTTCGTTTTAGGAGTTGCAAAATGATTCGATTGAAGTTTCTGCGGACTGCGGCGCGTGCGGCTGCACCTTGCGGTGCGACCGTCGCTGCACTGCTGGTGGCTGGATGTTCGTGGACCGGCAGCCTGTTCACGTCTGACAAGGTTGCGTATGAAACTGCGCGCGCTCGGCAGCCGCTCGAGGTGCCGCCGGATTTGTCGCAGCTGCCGCGCGATGAGCGCTTCCTTGTGCCCGAACGTCCGCAGACGATCACAGCGTCGGGGCAGGGACAACGGTCCGTCCCCGCGTTTGGAACAACATCCGCTGTCGCCGTCGTTCCCGCAGGCTCGGTCGCGCGGCTGGAACGGCAGGGCAATCAACGCTGGCTCGCGGTTGATCTGCCGCCCGAGAAAGCGTGGCCGGTGTTGCTGGATTTTTGGCCGGGTGTTGGATTGAAAATTGAGAAATCGGACGCCAGTGCCGGGGTGCTTGAAACAGCTTGGGGAGAGAATCGAGCCAAGCTGCCGCAGGACATTATTCGTCGCACGCTCGGGCGTGTGCTCGACTCGATCTATTCAACAAATGAGCAGGACAAGTACCGCGCAAGGATCGAGCGCACGGAAAAGGGAATGTCTGAAATCTATATCAGCCATCGCGGGATGGAGGAAGTGTTCACCAGCACGGCACAGGACCGTACGAACTGGCAACCGCGCCCGTCGGACCCGGACCTGGAAGCTGAGATGTTGCAGCGACTGCTGGCGCGATTCAACGAGCCCGCAAGACGCGTTGCGACTTCACCCGCCGGTGTTTCGGCGACGGCATCAACTACGGCGGGCGCGGCATCGATTTCGGCTGCACCTCAGATCGCGCGCTTGATCAAATCAGCTGACGGACGCAACGAGCGCCTCGAGGTCGATGAAGCCTTCGATCGTGCGTGGCGTCGCATCGGCCTCGCGCTCGATCGCGGTGGGTTTACCGTGGAGGATCGCGACCGCGCAAAGGGCTTCTATTTTGTGCGTTATCTCGACCCCGACTTCGAGGCCAAAGCGAAGGCGGAGCAGGGCTTCTTCAGCAAGATGTTTGGCCGCGAGAAGCCGGTTCAGGCACCGCAGTTTCGCGTTGGCTTAACCGGGCAGAGTACGGCGAAGACGACCGTGCAGGTCTTCGATTCGACCGGCAAGGTGGAGGTCTCAACCGTGGCGGATCGAATTCTTAATTTGCTTAACGAGCAACTGAGGTAAGCGCTATTCCGCGACCGCCTTGGGTTATTGCTCGTGGACTGCGGTGCGAGTTGCCTCGCGCGCCGCGACCTCTCATAAGCGGTCCATCGTGCTGCGCATCTGCAGCCTAGGCTCCGGCAGCGCGGGTAACGCGCTGGTCGTCGAAGCGCGCGACGGGTTGTTCTACACACGTATCCTGGTCGACAACGGCTTCAATGTACGGCAGCTTGGGCGCCGGCTTGGAAGGGCGGGACTTTCATTGCGCGACATCGATGCGATCGTGGTGACGCATGAGCACTCCGATCACGTCGGTGGCGTCGCGCGCTTTGCTTGCAAGGCCGGAATTCCGGTGTACTGCTCACGTGGCACGGCGCGATCCGCAGGCCTGGATGAAATAGGCTGTGACGTGCATACGATTCGAGCCGGTGTGCGCATCGAACTCGGGCCCCTGGCCATCGATCCTTTTACGGTGCCCCATGATGCGGCGGAACCGCTGCAGTTTGTTTTTTCGGATGGCGACCGGCGCGCCGGACTTCTTACCGACGCCGGCCAGTGCAGCGAGCTGATCGTACGTGCGTTACGCCGTGTGCACGCGTTGCTGCTCGAGTGCAATCACGATGAACAAATGCTTCAGTCGGGCAGCTATCCCTATTTTCTAAAAATGCGTATTGCAGGCGCGTTCGGGCATTTATCCAACAGGCAGGCCGCGAGCATTGTGCGAAAAGTCGATTGCAGCAGGCTCGGCTGGATTGCCGCTGCGCACTTGTCGAAAGCCAACAACACTCCCAATCTTGCGCGGCTAGCCCTTTCGGCGGCGCTCGATTGCCGCGCAGAAGACATTGCAGTCGCCGACCAGGACGATGGACTGGCCTGGCGTGCGGTCTGATTATCCAAAAAAAAAGCCGGCAAGCGCCGGCCCTTTTTCTACCGCACAAAAAATTAGGGCTTCACTGGCGGCGAGGCTTTCTTGTTCGCGCTTTCCGCGGCGGTGGCAGCGGCCTTGTTTGCCTCGTCGACCGGATTCGTCGCGGTGGGCTTCATCGAGTCTGATTTCATCGAATCCATGGACGTCGTAGATGACGTCGACGACGTGGTCGGCGATGTTGATGTCGATGGGGTCATCGACGACGTCGACGATGGCGCAGGCATCGGCGCGGTGCTTGTCGCCGGAGCCGGCATTACAGCGGGCGCAGGAGCGGGCGCCGGCGCAGGCGGAGGTGTTGGATCTTTTCTGCCGCATGCAGCAAGCGCGACAACCATAATTGATGCAAGCAATAACTTATTCATTTGGACGATTCCTTCGAGGTGGATCGGTAACGGTGTCTGGTTGGTGGATAATTTTTTGGGTAAAAGCGCCGGCGAGTATAGCTGGACGGTTTCGGCGCGTCCGCGGCGTGGTGCATCCAACGAGTGCACAGCTATCCTAGCCCCAGCGGAACCACGGGGAGATTATGCGCGGCAGCATCCCAGCGCCGGCTGAACGCGGATATCAGCGGCTGCGCATGCGGTTTGTTGTTCAGCCACATGTGGCCGCGGGCCTGCGCGATGGGCTGCAGATCAAGAACGGTTGAATCGTCGGCGATCAGCGTGGCGTCGTCGCCCACCGGGTCGTCGCTCGAGGCAGCGCGCAACTCAAGTGCCAGCGGAAATCGCTGTTGCAAGCCGCGCAAGCGTGCGGCACGTGTGTCGAGCCAGTTCGTATCGTCCACCAGTAACCGCACACGCGCGCTTCTATGAGCCAGTAGGAACCGTGAAAGCCGGTCAACTACCTCAGGCCGGGTCAGTTCGAAAATCGACAGATCTGCGTGAAGGCACAGAACGCGTCGGGAGGCCGTGCCGATTGCCTCCATCACGGCAGCCTGCGTCTCGGCGCGCGACGTTATCAGCGTGCGCTTTGGAGTCGGGGCTTCGGGTGGGGCGTCAGCGTCGGCGTCGGGTTCCATGAGTACGAAAGATTACGAAGCGGCGCTAGCTTACGATGATCTAGGAGCCCAGCGTGATCCAGCCAGCAGCGTGCCAACCGTGCAGCAGCTTCCACGTGGATTCGGGCAGGCGTTTCGTCGATGTCGCTGCCAATTCGCGTCGGTCGGCCAATTTCCTGAGCGCAGCAATCGCGTTCGGCGATGACGCAGTCCACTCGCCGTTGATGCTTACTGCCGTGCGCGAATGGAGCATTCGGGTCTTCCTGTCGAGCTTGATTCCGCGCGAGAGCGCGAGACTGCGAAACTTCGTCGCTGACAAGGGTCGCGCAGGCGGGTCAAAAATGACGGTCGCCTTTGGCTCGCTTAGGTGACGAAGTAAAAAGCGCTCAGTGTCTGCGCGGCCGGGACGATGTTGCGCGAGCCTGGCATGCACATCGCGCACCATGGCTGGCGATAAAGCAGCAGGGCGTGCCGCTACAGCCACTCGAGCGTCCGCATAACGTCCGCGCATCCAACGATGCTCTGCGGAGTCCGTTAGCCACGGTTCGAGCAGCTGCTGATACTCGGGCGCACGGAAACCGATCGAGTAGGTGACACATTCTCCAACTGCGACGCCCTCGTGCGGAATGCCGGGCGGCAGATACAACATATCGCCGGGTTCAAGCACCCATTCTTCGGAAGCGCGAAAACCCGCAACGTGTCGCAGCGGTGACGCGTCGCTGCCGCGCAGATTTTTCTGGTTGCTGACGCGCCACCGGCGTTGGCCTGCGGCCTGCAACAAAAACACATCGTAAGAATCGACGTGCGGGCCTACTCCACCGCCGTCTGTCGCATAGCTGATCATCAAATCGTCGAGACGTGCGTCGGCGACAAACCGGAAGCGCGAGAGCAGGTCACGCGCGGCATCATCGTGCAGATCGACACCTTGCACCAGCAATGTCCACCGTGATTGCGCTTTTGACGGCATGCGCGGCAACGGCCCTGCCTTTACTGTCCACTGCTGGTTGCTCGAACTAATCAGTCGGCTTTCGACTTGAGGATCACGCGCCATCTCGAACAGTCGCGCCCGATCCACGGGAGGATCGAATTGCGGGAACGCAGCGCGTATCAGGCACGGTTTGCGATGCCAATAATCCCGCATGAATCGACGTACGCTGATGGGGCCGAGCTGTCGAAGGATGGCAGAGCGATGCACCATGCGATTATATGAAGCAATGATTTACGATTTGCGCCGTTATGAAGATCGACAACGACACACTGGTCAGCATCAACGTTTCGCTGCACGACGCGCAGGGCACTCTGCTGGAGAAGTCGGACGTGCCACTGACCTATCTTCACGGGCATGGA
>JACCYC010000053.1 GCA_013696665.1 Burkholderiaceae bacterium
GTGCTCCGGTTCGCCCGGCGTGTTGTCGACGCAGGCTTTACCGTGTTCATGCCTCGGATGTTCGGTCCCGTGGGGGTCAAGACAACGCCGTTCAACCGGGTGCCGGAACTCTTGAAGCTCTGCGTCAACCGTGAGTTCCACGTCCTTGCGGAAAATCGTTCGAGCCCAATCGCGGACTGGCTGCGCGCGCTTGCTCGCCACATTCATCAAGAGATGGGCGGCCGCGGCATCGGCGCCGTCGGCATGTGCGTCACCGGCAACTTTGCGCTTACGCTGACCCTCGATCCGTGGGTGTTGGCGCCCGTGATGGGGCATCCGTCGTTTCCGCTGCCGATCACGCGCGCCAAGGCGGCGGCGGTCCACGTTACGCCCGAGACGTTCGTCAACGCACGCCGCCGGATCACCGAGGAAGGGCTGAAGGTGCTGGCCCTGCGCTTCCACGGTGACGCACTTTTCTGCAGAGCGGCGCGCTTCGAGACATTGCGCCGCGAACTGGGCGACGGCTTCGAGGGGATCGAGCTTCCGGCCAGGTCGGCCAAGCCCCAACCCGAGCCACCGCATAGTGTGCTCACCATCAACCTAATTGATCGCGAGGGCGAGCCGACGCACGAGGCGGTCGAGCGTGTGCTGAGCTTTCTCTCGGAGCGGCTGCGCTGAGCGCGAGGTGTGGCGCAGAAGCCGAGCTGCCAACCATGGCGACATTTACTGCCAGGCCATGCGACAAGGAGCGGACCATAGTGGCCGAAATCCGACCGGCCACCAGTCCTGCGCATCAGTCATCAGCGTGTGCAGATCTTCTTAAACGCCTGCAGATCGATGGATTTTCGAGCGGCAAGGCGAATACCGGCGCAAGCAGATTAGCGAGAGTCAGATCTAAGATTTACGCCACGGACGCGGCGTAGCAAGCTCACCGCCATCCAAATTATCTGAGAGAGTAAGCATGACGATTCTCCTCCTGTACTGCGCTGCCTGAGGCTACAAACCCGAAGCCCTCCGTGTGAAGGCTTGGTTTGAGTCGCGTGGCCACGCTACGGTGGACATACAGCCCGGACGCAGTGGTCAGTTCGATGTCGTCATCGACGGCACGGTCGCTTACTCCCGATATGAGACTGCAAGGTTTCCGTCGGATGCCGACTTGGAAACAGTTTCCAACCGCTGATGAAGGTCGCTCTTGTCACGTCGTCAATGCCGCTTGCACCGTGGCAGAACGGAATCACACGCGCGTTCTCCGAAGCCGGCCTCCCCACCGAGCTTGTTCCGTGGGAAGACAGGCACCCTCGTTCCACGATCGGTGCGCGCTATGCGCTCGTGTGGCTACCGCCGGCGCAGTTCTTCGAGGTCGAGCGGGATCTCGAGGTCGTATTCAATCTCGGTGCCGGAGTCGACCGGCTGCTCGCCAACGCAGTCGTGCCCGAGCATCTGCCGATCGTGCGCCTGGTTGATGCAGGCATGGCGGTGCGCATGGCCGAGTACGTGTGCTTTGCAATCGCGCGCGCGACGCGCGGGCTCGAGCGCTTTGGGCCCGGCGGACTGCGCGACTGGAACGCATCGCGTCCGCGCGGCAAACCGCCGACGGTCGGTGTGCTCGGCGCGGGGGCGATCGGCAGCAAGATCGCCGAGGCGGCCGCGATGTTCGGTTATCCGGTGCGCGTGTGGTCGCGCACGCTAAGCACGTTCGCGGGCATGGAGGCATTCGCCGGACTCGAACAGCTCGATATTTTTCTGGCCGGATCAAATTTTCTCGTGAACGCGTTGCCGCTCACACGCGACACAGAGAACCTGCTCGACCGCACGCGTTTGTCGAAGCTGCCGCAGGGAGCACACGTGATCAACGTCGGGCGCGGCGCGACGATCGTCGATGCCGATCTGCTCGCTCTGCTCGACGACGGCCATCTTGGCGGTGCCGCGCTCGACGTGTTCCGCGTGGAGCCGCTTCCCGACGACGAGCCGTATTGGTCGCACCCGAAGGTGATCGTGACGCCGCATTTGTCCGGCCCGACCCCGGTCGCTCCGGCCGCAACGCAGATCGCCGATGCGATCGTGCAACTCGAGCGCGGTGTGCCGGTCAGGTCGCTGCCGGGTTACGTCGACCGGGCGCGCGGGTACTAGCGACAGATGCTGGCAGGCGAGCGTCGTGGATAGCGGGCTTTGATGAGTTCATCCGCCGCGCACCTTAACGATCAGCATGTTGATTGATTGGCTCCCACTCGGATACCGCTGAGTCTCGACGGCAATCGAACTATCAGTTGGAAAAGACCTAGCTTTCGAATGCACTGTTATTACCGTCTCGCTAGCGATCCTCGGACCGTCGTCCCTCCAACGGATAGGCCGGATCGTTATAGCCTGGAGTCGACGGGTGTCCAGGGCTCACGAGTGAATCGACCAGCGCTTCGTCCTCTGAAGTGATCCCGCAGTCGAGGGCGAGAACGTATTCCTTCCATTGCTCCAAAGTGCGTGGACCTGCGATCACCGCGCTCACTGCTCGGTGCGCCAGCACCCACGCGGTGGCGAAGTGCGACAGCGCAACGCCCTTGCGAGCGCAGTGCTCGTTGAGCTTTTGCGCTACTCGCAACGAGTCTTCGCGAAACTCGGTTTCCATCATGCGTTTGTCGCCACGACCGGCGCGCGTATCGGCGGCTGGCTTGCTGCCGGGCGCGTACTTGCCGGAGAGCACACCGCGCGCGATGGGGCTGTACGGTACCGCGCCAAGGCCGAAGCGGGCGCACGCAGGCAGCACTTCCACTTCGGGCTGCCGATTGAGCAGGTTGTAGTACGGCTGGCAGACGACAGGTGCCGGCATGTTGAGCGCGCGCGCCGTGTAGACGGCTTCCGCGATGCGCCAGCCACGAAAGTTGCTCAGGCCCCAGTAGCGAATTTTGCCCGCGAGCAGCAGCGCATCGATCGCGCGCAGCGGCTCCTCGAGATGCATGCCGTCGAAGTCCCGGTGCAGGTAGTAGATGTCAATCCAGTCGGTGGCCAGCCGCTTCAGACTCGCCTCGCATTCACGCAAGACCCAGGTGCGCGAATAGTGCGACTCGTTAGGCAGCTCCGACATCTTGTTGCCCACCTTGGTGGCGAGGACCCAGTCGTTACGCTGCTCCTTGAGTAATGAGCCCACCATCGACTCGGACTTGCCCTTGGAGTAAACATCGGCCGTGTCAATGAAATTGACTCCGTTGTCGCGAGCATGCG
>JACCYC010000105.1 GCA_013696665.1 Burkholderiaceae bacterium
TAGCGTTCCTGCGCCTCGTTACACCAGATCTCGAGCGGACTCATGCCGCTCTCCTCGACGGGGATCGCATCCAATACAAACCGCGCGCCACGCTTGGATTGATCAGCCAGCTCGGGCATTGCATTGGATAGGCCGCCTGCGCCGACGTCATGAATTGACAGCACCGGGTTGCGATCACCGAGTGCCCAGCAGCGATCAATAACCTCCTGCGCGCGCCGCTGCATCTCGGGGTTGCCACGCTGCACCGAATCGAAGTCGAGCTCGGTCGTGTTGGTGCCCGCGCCGACGCTCGACGCTGCACCTCCGCCCAGACCGATCCGCATGCCCGGCCCGCCGAGCTGGATCAGCAATGTTCCAGGCGGAAGATCGTGCTTACGCACCTGGGCATCGTCAATGTCGCCGATTCCGCCGGCGATCATGATCGGCTTGTGATATCCGTAACGCGTGCCTCCCACGTTTTGCTCGTAGCTGCGGAAATAGCCGATCAGGTTCGGACGGCCGAACTCGTTGTTAAATGCAGCCGCACCAATCGGCCCATCGACCATGATCGCTAACGCGTCCGCGATCCGTGCAGGGAAGCCGAGGTCGCTATGTGCGCGACCACCGGACGCAACGACATCGGCGTCACTTTCCCAAGCATGGCGCATCTCGGGAATACGCAAATGAGAAACCGAGAAGCCGCATAGCCCAGCCTTCGGCTTTGCACCGCGCCCCGTCGCGCCCTCGTCGCGGATCTCGCCGCCCGCGCCGGTCGCAGCGCCTGAAAACGGAGAGATGGCGGTCGGATGATTGTGGGTCTCGACCTTGAACACCGTGTGTGTGAGTTGCTCGACCGATGCATAGTCGACGCCGACAGCGTGTGCGCTGAGCGGGAAAAATCGTTGGACGACGCGGCCCTGCAGCACTGCCGAGTTGTCGCTGTACGCGACCACGGTCCCTTGAGGGGCAGCCCGGTGGGTTGCGCGAATCATGTCAAACAACGTGGCGTTCTGTGGTTCGCCGTCGATGGTCCAGCTCGCGTTGAAGATTTTGTGCCGGCAATGCTCGGAGTTCGCCTGCGCAAACATCATCAATTCGACGTCAGTCGGGTCGCGCTGCATCCGAACGAATGCATCGAGCAGATAGTCGATCTCGTCGTCGGACAGCGCGAGACCCATCTCTGCATTGGCGTACGAGAGTGCAGCGCGCCGTTGCGCCAACACCGGCACGGTCTGCATCGCTTTGCCCGGGAGCTTCTGGAATATGGAAGCCGGGTCAATGCCTTCTCCCAATACCGTTTCAGTCATCCGGTCGTGCAGAGTCGATTCAATGCGCGACGCACGATCGAAACCCTGTGCACGTTTCGCAAGCCGCGATTGCCTGAACCCGATGTGATACAGCGTGCCGCGCTCTAGCCGCTGGACGTTCAACAGCCCGGTGTTGTGCGCGATATCAGTCGCCTTGCTCGCCCATGGCGAGATCGTTCCCAGTCTCGGTACGATCGTGACCGTTAAGTCATCCTGAGAAATCGGGGGCGGCCCAGCGTCTCCATACCTCAGCAGCGCGTCCAGTCGCGCGCGATCAACGCTGTCCAGTGGCGCACGCAGATGCACGAAGTGAACAAACGTTGCGCGGATCGCGCGTGCAGAGGCGTCAATCAGCTGAATCTTTGCCAGCAGGCGCGCAGCGCGGAATGCGGATAGCGCCCTGGGTCCCGGCAGCGCTAAGAACGTCGCATCTGAAGTCATTATGAGAGACAAGCGCGCTCGCAGTTGCAGCGTTGAACTGGAACACGAAGGAGCGCGCAATTATAGCGGTGCGCGTCGTTTCGACCACGCGCGCGGGTCAAGCGACGATACGGTCCTCGCGCCAGTACGACGTTTGCGCTGCCGCCAAGGCGCGCAACATCGCCATATTGCAATCAAGCTGCGAGATATCGAGCGCTTCGAGCTGCTTGCGGCTCGCCACCGGGTCGTTCCGCTCGACTGCTTCTGCGAGAGACAGGTAGGGTGCGCACGGCCCGGCGCGCTCCGCCAGAGCCGCTTCGACGTTCAGTGGCAACTTCGCCCTTTGCAGCAAACGGGGAAAAGCAGTTCCCGTCATGCGGTCGAGGACCGAAAACGCGCCTGTCTGAAATAATGATTCACGCAACTCCGCACCCTGACGGCTGCAGCTTGCGAGGTGTTCGAGAAATAGACCGCGGCGAATTCCCGCGTGCATCAAAGGTAGGGTGTCCGCGCATTGGGTCGATACGCGCAGCATGCGAGAAAGCCATCGGGTCAGCTTGGCATGGCCAAGCATCATCACAGCGCGCTTAACCGACGCAATCTGCATCGGCACCGCAAAGGCGGCTGAATTGACGAATCGGATCAGCTCGAACGTCAGCGCAGCATCCCGCTTGATGGCCGACTCGATCGTGTCGAAATCGGCGCGATCGTGTGCAAGCCGCAGCAGTTCGAGTACCGCTGCCTGGCCGGGCTGCGGTGGCCGCTCTATCGTGCAGTGCGCTTCGTCCATTGGCAACCCGACGCTCGCAACAGCGCCGCGTTCGTACGCCGACTGCAGCTCCTCGGTGCGAAACGCGCCGGTGATAATGAACGGCATGCGGCGCAAGACGCCGGGAGGCGGGGTGACGTTGCTGCCGTCGCTGCGTCGGCGGCGATCTTCGGTGATGTGAATCATTGCGTAACTGAAACAGTTGAGCAGAGCAGGCGGAAGCGGAACATCCGGCCGCCCCCGCAACGCCATCTTGATGCCGCGCCGGTGTGCGCGTTGGACAAGTCCCTGCATCAGCGGATCCCGCAGCGCGATGGTCGGGATCTCGACGACTGCGTTGCGCGGCGCCTGCCACTCGAGCAACGAGTAGTCGAGCTGAGCATCAAGCGGCGCGACCAGGACCGGCGTGCGCGAGTCCGGCCACATGCCACTCAACTGCTCCAGAATCAAACCAATGGGCAGCCGATCGCTGGGCTTGATCGACAGCATGGTCAGGCGGGTACCAAACGTGTGTCGCTCGCGATCGATCAGCGGCGCATAGCTCATCGAAAGCGAGCCCAAAACGGGCGTCAATCCAAGGCGGTCGGGCGCATTCATATGTGCGCATTATTTGCGCGAGCGAGGGACTCGCGTAGAGGGAATTTCGACTACGGCAACGTCTATTTGCTGTGTTCGAACAGTTTCATTTTTTTCCGAAGCCGCCGCCGCCCGGAGTTTGAATAACAATGACGTCATTGACGTTCATTTCGGCCGATCCAATGTGCGCCAAGTGCTCGATGCGGCCGTCAATTCGCTCGATCCAGTTGCGACCCGGCTCGCCGGTGTCGCCGCCTGCCATTCCGAACGGTGCAATTGACCGGTGGTTCGCCAGAATCGACGCGGTCATCGGCTCCAGGAAACGTAATCGACGGGTGCCCCCGTTGCCGCCATGCCACCGACCGGCGCCACCGGAATTCGCGCGTATTTCATAGCTCTCGAGCCGCACCGGATAGCGAAACTCCAGAACCTCCGGGTCGGTGAGCCGCGAGTTGGTCATGTGAGTCTGAACGACGTCGGTACCGTCAAACCCCGCATCCCCTTCAACTTCGCCACCCGCGTCGAGCGTGCGAAGGCCGGCGCCCGAGCCGCCCGAGATCGTTTCGTAATACTGATACCGGTCGTTACCGAACGTGAAATTGTTCATCGTGCCCTGCGCGGCCGCCATCACGCCCAGCGCCCCGTAAAGTGCGTCCGTAATGCACGACGAAGTTTCGACGTTGCCCGCAACGACCGCAGCCGGGTACGCTGGATTCAGCATCGAGCCCTGCGGTATTACGACGTTCAGCGGCTTGAGGCACCCTGCGTTCAGTGGAATGTCGGCATCCACCAGTGTGCGGAACACGTACGGCAC
>JACCYC010000107.1 GCA_013696665.1 Burkholderiaceae bacterium
ATTGAATCGATCGACTGGCAAGGTTTCGGTGTTCAGAAGAACCGCGCGCTCGACGCCTGTTCCGCCGCGTGGGTACTGTCAATCGACGCGGACGAGCGGGTGCCCGCAGAACTGCGGGACGAGATCCTGCACGCAATCGCCAATCCTGCATTCGACGTCTACGAGATGCCGCGCCGCTCCCACTACTGCGGGCGGTTCATGCGGCATTCGGGATGGTGGCCAGATTACGTTCGACGCCTGTTTCGACCCCATGCTGCGCGGTTTTCGACCGCGCCGGTCCACGAGGCCCTGCAAACCGATAAAGCCGTCGGACGCCTGCAGAATCCTATTGAGCACTGGAGCTATCGCACGATGGAGCAGGTGCTCGACAAGGTCAATCGGTACTCGTCGCTGTCCGCGCCGGTTGTCCTCGAACGCGGGCGCAGGCCGACGCTGGCAACAGCGATCGTCCACGGTGCCGCTGCTTTCTTTCGTACCTATTTTCTGAAGCGCGGCTTTCTTGATGGCACGCATGGATTCATGCTCGCTGTCAGCAATGCAGAAGGTTCCTATTACCGTTACGTGAAGGCGATGTTGCTTCTTGCGCAGTCCGAATCGAAGCGGCGGGCTGAGCGGCATTGATGCTGATCTCAGTTGTCGTAGCAACGTACAACCGTCCTGATGCACTCGAGGCGGTGCTGCGCAGCCTCGCAAAGCAGGATGACAACAACTTCGAAGTCATCGTGGCCGATGACGGTTCCCGGCCCGACACCGCTGCGGTAGTCGAGCGTACTCAATGCGCGTTCCCCGTGCCACTTTCACATGTCTGGCAGCCCGACACTGGATTTCGGCTCGCCGCCGTCCGTAATCGCGCAACGGCGCGCGCAAGCGGCGAGTATCTGATTTATCTCGATGGTGACTGCATGGTCGCGCGCCGATTTGTGCGTGCGCATCGCGCACTGGCGGAGCCGGGCTGGTGCGTCGCCGGAGGTCGGATTCTGCTCAGTGAGCGGTTTACGACTGTGCTCCTGGCCAATCAAATCGCAGTTGAAGACTGGAATATTGCCCGCACCATCGTCGGCACGACGCGGGGCAAGATCAATCGAGCGTTTGCGGCGATGTGGCTTCCGCTGGGGCCGCTGCGCAAGTTACGGAGTCGGCGTTGGCAACGTCTGAGGGGGTGCAACTTCAGCGCGCATCGCGCGGACGTCGAAAGGGTGAACGGATTCGACGAATGCTTTCAAGGCTGGGGGTTCGAGGATTCTGATTTCGCCGCGCGCTTGATCGCTTCCGGAGTGCGGCTCAAGAATGCGCGGCTCGCAACCAACGTCTATCACCTGTGGCATCGGGAAAGCGATCGAGCGCATCAGCGTGAAAACTGGGAGCGCTTGCAATCACGCATTCTCTCCGGTGCGACAAACGCGCAGGTCGGTCTTGATCGCTACGGCAGCAAGGAAGCGTAGCGATCACGCGTAGTTGTAGTACGCACGGCGCACTCTCGGTTGCATGGCCAGATCGGCGGCGAGCCGATCCTCCGGTCGCACACGCCAGTCTTCCGGCAGCGCCAGGTCCACGCTCCCCGCGCCGTTTCGATAGCTGATCACAATGCGGCATCCATGCGCTGCGTGGCCATTGGTGATGCGATAAGGATTGAGTGCGTCGCGCAACTGCAAGACGTCGCCGGCCCCTTCGACTTCGATGCGGAGTCGCGCCGCCGCTCGTGCGCGCGCCTCTGTAACATCCATCAACTCGTCAGCCGACACCGAAATACGTTGCGCAAACTCATCGTTGCGCACGCGACCGGCAACAAACAACAACTGATCTTCCTTCAGCAGCGCACGCTTGCGATCGTACAAATCCGAAAAAACCATGAGTTCCAGTTGCGCCGTGCCATCCTCCAGA
The DNA here is from genome assembly GCA_013696665.1 of Burkholderiaceae bacterium. Lineage (GTDB taxonomy): Bacteria > Pseudomonadota > Gammaproteobacteria > Burkholderiales > Burkholderiaceae_F > JACCZX01. The sequence goes on from JACCYC010000107.1 coordinate 1,882, forward strand.
ACGATGATGCCCATGCGGCCGCGACGCGTGTTCTGACTGCGCGCCGACACCACGATTCCTGCGAGCCTCACTTGCTCACCCCGTTGCTCACCGCGGCCACCCTCGCTGCGACCGGCGGCCAGACGAACGTCGGCCAATGGCGTCGGAGCCAGACGCCGCGCCTCGTTCGCGAACTCGGCAAACGGATGCCCGGAGAAGTAGTAGCCAAGCGCCAGTTTTTCGTTCGATAATTTTTCACGCTCGCTCCAGCGCACGGCCTTGACGTACTCCACATGTCGAGCGCTGCCGTCGCTCGCGCCAAACAGACTGGCCTGTCCCGCCGCTGCCGCCGCGCTGTCGGCGGCGTCGATCGCCCTGCCAACGCTTGCAAGCAAAACTGCGCGATCCGCATTAAGGCGATCAAACGCCCCCGCGCGCACCAGCGCTTCCACCACGCGGCGGCTGATGAACTGTTTGTCGACGCGTGCTGCTAAATCGAAAAGATCGGCGAACGGACCGCCCGACTTGCGCGCCGCCACGATCGCTTCAATCGCGCCGCGACCGGTACCCTTAATGCCACCAAGCCCGTAGCGAATCGTCTTCACGTCGACCGGCTCGAACCTGTAATTGCTCTGGTTGATGTCAGGCGGCAACATTGCCACGCCAATCGCGCGGCAGTCCTCGATCAAATCTTTGACCTTGTCGGTGTCGTCGAGCAATGTCGAAAGGTTCGCCGCCATGAAGGCGGCCGGATGATGCACCTTGAAATACGCGGTCTGGAATGCAATCACGGCATACGCCGCGCTATGACTCTTGTTGAATCCGTAACCGGCAAACTTCTCGATGTGGTTGAAAAGCTCGGTCGCCTTGTGGGCATCGACACCGCGCTGAGTTGCGCCGTCGACGAAGATCGAGCGATGGGTCGCCATCTCTTCTGGCTTTTTCTTGCTCATTGCACGCCGCAGCAGGTCGGCCGAGCCCAATGAGTAGCCGCCAGCGACCTGCGCGATTCGCATTACCTGCTCCTGATAAACCATCACCCCGTATGTTTCCGACAAGATCGGCTCGACCGAAGGGTGTAGATACTCGACCTTGTGACGGCCCTGCTTGCGATCGACATATTCAGGGATCAGATCCATGGGTCCCGGTCGATACAGCGCATTGAGCGCGATCAAGTCTTCTAAACGGTCAGGCCGCGCCCGCTTGAGCAACTCGCGCATTCCACGCGATTCAAACTGAAATATCGCCGTAGTGGCGCCGCGCCGAAAGATTTCGTACGTTGCAGCGTCTTTCAGCGGAAGCGTGTCCAACTCAAGATCAAACGAGGGGTCGAGCTGGCGTACGTACTTCAGTGTCAGATCGAGAATCGTCAGCGTAGTGAGGCCGAGAAAGTCGAACTTCACCAGCCCGATCGCTTCGACGTCGTCCTTGTCGTACTGGCTGATCACTCCCTCGGTGCCCTGCGCGCAGTAAAGCGGCGTGAAATCGGTGAGCTTGCCGGGTGCAATCAAAACGCCGCCCGCGTGCATACCGACGTTGCGCGTCAAACCCTCGAGCGGACGCGCGAGCGCGATCAACTCCTGATTTTCTTCGTCGGCGGCCACGGCGTCGGCGAACGCAGGTTCCTGCGCCAACGCGCGCTCGAGCGTCCACGGATCAGCCGGGTTGTGTGGAATCAGCTTCGACAGCTGATCGCATTTGGTGTACGGCATGTCGAGCACGCGACCCGCGTCGCGCACGACCGCTTTGGCGCCCAGCGTGCCGAATGTTGCGATCTGCGACACCGCCTCGTGACCGTACTTGCGCTTGACGTAATCGATCACGCGATCGCGATTGTCCTGGCAGAAGTCGATATCAAAGTCCGGCATCGACACGCGCTCCGGATTTAGGAATCGCTCGAACAGCAAGCCATAGTGGAGCGGGTCAAGATCCGTGATGCGCAGCGAGTAGGCGACCAGCGACCCCGCGCCAGACCCGCGACCCGGGCCGACCGGTATGCCATTGCCCTTCGCCCAATTGATGAAATCCGCAACGATCAGGAAGTAGCCCGAGTAGCCCATCTTCGCGATCGTCGATAGTTCGAGATCGAGTCGCGCTGAATATTCGGCACGACGCTCTGCCCGCACATGATTGTCGGAATACAGCTTCAGCAAACGTTCTTCGAGTCCACGCGACGCCAACGCACGGCAATGATCGTCAAGCGTCACGCCATCCGGCGTCGGGAATTTCGGCAGCCGCGCGGTACCGAGCTCCAGGGCCAGGTTGCACCGTTTCGCGATCTGCACCGAGTTCGCAAGCGCGACGGGCACGTCTGCAAATAGCTCGGCCATCTCGGCCTGCGTCTTAAAGTACTGCTCCGGCGTGAATCGCTTCGGCCGACGCGAGTCGTTCAACGTCGAGCCTTCGGCTATGCAGACTCGGGCCTCGTGAGAACGAAAGTCCGCGCGCTCGAGAAACTGAATCGGATGCGTTGCCACAACGGGCAGTTGCAGCC
>JACCYC010000109.1 GCA_013696665.1 Burkholderiaceae bacterium
GTTGAATCCGGATACGCGGGAGGCCATGTAGCTAACCCAGAGTACAGCGCTGTATGCGACGGCACCACCGGCCACGCCGAAGTCGTTCGGGTCGAATTTGACCCTCAGCAGATTGCGTATCGGGAGATTCTCGAAATATTTTTCGTGATTCACGATCCGACCACGCTGAACCGGCAGGGCAACGATTCTGGAACGCAGTATCGGTCGGTCATTTTTTATCACTCCGATGAGCAGCGAAGTGTTGCCGAGGCGGTAATGCGGGAGGCGCAGACGCAATGGAGCGCGCCGCTGGTGACGCAAGTGCTGCCAGCGCCCGATTATTACCGCGCCGAAAACCATCATCAGGAGTACTACCGTCACAATCAGTCGGCGGGTTATTGCGCTTTTGTCGTTTCGCCTAAAGTCGCCAAGTTTCGCAAGACGTTTACCGCTAAACGAAAGAATTCCATGGTGGATTAGCCGCAATCCGCGATGCCGGGCCCCGAGGCTTAAACGCTAACATTCGGCCAACCTCGAGGAAAGGGCATCGGAATGATCGGTCGTAACGTTTTAGTCGCTTTGTTCGCATCTGCGCTCGCTGTGTCGATGACCAGCGTCGCCGCTCACGAAGTCGGCAGCAAAGCACCTGCTTTTGATTTGCCGACGGCAACGAAACCCGTGCGCCTGGCCGACTTGAAAGGTCAGGTCGTCTACATAGATTTCTGGGCGTCATGGTGCGCGCCGTGCAAGCAGTCGTTCCCGTTCATGAGCGAGATGCAAGCGAAGTACGGTCCGCGCGGATTTACCGTCATTGGCGTCAACGTCGATCAAAAACGCGAGGATGCCGACAAGTTTCTAGCCACCACGCCGGCCAAGTTCACGATTGGTTTCGATACGACCAGCAAGGTCGCCGAGGCTTATCAGCCCAAGGGCATGCCAACGTCGTTCTTGATTGGCGCGGACGGCAAAGTGCGCGCGATGCACGTCGGGTTCAAGGACAGTAATCGCGAAGAGATCGAGCGCGAGATCCAGGCCGCACTGTCTGCAGCACGCAAATAGGGAATTAGCAATGAAACGGTTCGCATCGGTGTTCACATGCGCGGGCGCGCTCGCTTTGAGCGTTGCCTTGGTGGGATGCAGCACGGTGCAACCGTGGCAGAAGGGCAATCTTGCAAAGTCGGAGATGTCGTTTGACCACGACCCTCTGCAGACACGGTTCGAAGAACATACGTACTTCAGTAAAGAGGGCGCGTCGGGCGGGATGAGCGTCGGCGGTGGCGGTTGCGGGTGCAACTGAAAATGGCAACATCCATGAAGACCGGCTCGATTCTCGCGGCAGCAATGGCACTACCTGGCATGCTGCCTTCTGCGCACGCACAGGTGACCGTGCCCAACGCAACGCTGATTCAATTCAAATATTTGTATTACCGCGACTATCAGGATTCGGGCAACCGCATCACGGTGAAGTCGCCTGCGTTGTATTTACTGGCGCCGATAAGCGAGAGCTGGGTGTTCGAGATCGGTGCGGTGTACGACAACATCACGGGCGCTTCTCCTTACTATCACACCGTGCTGTCGGGTGCCTCAGGTGAGGGCGTAGAAGATAAGCGCACAGCTGGTGATATCACCGTCACCAAGTATTTTGGCCGCACTGCAATCTCAGCGCGAGCGGCGTACTCAACCGAAGACGACTACAAGTCGGTTGCAGGTGGCCTGACGTTGCGGCACGCGACGCCTGATCAGAACACGACGTTCACACTGGGAGGGGGTTACTCGTCCGATAAGATTTCTCCGGCCGACGGACCCGCTTTCACGCGCACCAAGACGACGGTGGACGGCCTCGTCGGGATCACGCAGGTGCTAAGCAAAAGCGACACTGCGCAAGTCAATTTGTACTATGCACAGCAGCGCGGGTACCTGACCGACCCGTACAAGGCTTTATTCGGCGTCGACCAGCGGCCCGACAAGCGTGACCAGATGGCTGCGTTGATTCGCTGGAATCATTATTTCGAAGGATTAAAGGCGTCGCTGCGCACGTCGTATCGCTTCTATCACGACGACTGGGAAATCAACGCGCATACCGGCACGATCGAGTGGGCCCAGGAACTGCCATACGGGTTCACATTGACGCCAAGCGTGCGGTACACGAGTCAAAGCGCTGCGTTCTTCTATTACGACCCGGTGTACGACGCTGCTTTAGGACCTCCATTTCCGCCGGGTTATTTGAACAACCCGAACGGGTTTTACACCAGCGATCAGCGGCTTTCAGCTTTCGGCGGTATCACGCCCGGCATCAAGGTGGCGAAATCGTTTGTCGGCGGCTGGTCGGTCGACGCCAAAGCCGAGTATTACGAGCAGCGCGCCGACTGGCGCGTCGGTGGCGACGGCAGTCCGGGTCTGCAAGACTTCAAGGCGCAGTTGTATCAGGTTGGCGTCAGCAAGAAGTTTTAAGACGTAGCCTCTCGCGTTAGCATCGCGCAGCATTCACAGGCTGCGCGTGTACCTTACCTTGTACTCATTTGCGTTTCGCGCGATGGCATCGCACTGTCAGGTGCGTGTCTATGCGCCTGATGAGTCGGTCGCGCGCGAGTGGTCTGACGCTGCGATTGCCGAAGTGCGCCGCATCGAAAGCAAATATTCCCGTTATCGGGACGATAGCGTCACCACGGCGATCAACCGCTCCGCCGGTGGCAAAGCGATCTCCGTCGACGCCGAAACTGCCGCTCTGCTCGATTTCGCGGCCGCTCTGCATGCGCAGAGCGAAGGCTTGTTCGACTTGACCAGCGGTGTGTTGCGCGGCGCGTGGGACTTCAAGGCGCAGCGCGTTCCGTCGCAGGAAGCGATCGATGAGTTGCTCACGCATGTCGGCTGGTCGAAGGTCACCTGGGTTGCGCTAACACTGCGCTTGGACGCCGGCATGGAGATCGATTTTGGCGGCATCGGAAAGGAATACGCGGCCGATCGAGCAGCGACCCTGCTCATGGAACTCGGGGCCCGGCATGGCCTCGTCAACCTCGGCGGCGACGTGCGCATCATCGGGCCGCACGCTGACGGCAATGCCTGGAAAATCGCGGTGCAGGATCCACGCGGCAACCCGGGTACCACGATCGCGCATCTCGAGGTGTCGCACGGGGCGATGGCAACCTCGGGCGATTACGAGCGTTACTTCGAATCCGATGGGCGTCGCTATTCGCATTTGCTGGATCCACGCACCGGCTGGCCTGTGGAATTCTGGCGCTCGGTATCGGTGGTGGCGCCGATTGCAATCGCAGCCGGCGCGTGTGCAACGGTTGCGATGCTCACGCCGGTCGATCGTGCGTTAAAGTTTCTTGACGCGCAGGGTGTGCGCTATCTGGCCGTCGACAGTGCGGGCCAGCGACATTCGAAATAACGCTGTCATTGCCGGCAATCGCGTTAACGCACCACAGCCTTGGCCAGCTCTACGAGCGTCAGCGGCGCGCTGCCCTCAGCTTTGTTATTTGCAATGATGAAGCTCGGCTGTTCGCTCTTGATCGCAACGTGAATGAGGTGCGCAAGGGTGCCCCGCGTCGGTATGTCGGGGTCGACCATGCGGTCGAACGGCGCGTAGCGCTCCTTGGCTTCCTCGTAACGCAAATGAGCTGCGAGATTCCAGCGCACCACCAGCGGACCTTTCAGGCGCCAATCGTCGCCTTCGTCGTCATGCGCATCCATTGCGCGCAGCGCCGCGCTTTGACGGGCGGCTGCAGGCATACGGGGATGCAACGCGATGCACATCCGCGCGCCGCAGTCGCGCATCATGCGCACGAACCGCGGGGTCAAGAGTTCAGGATCGCGCAGTTCGACTGCGTACAACGGCACCAGCTCGCCAAGCCGAGACGGCAGGGCAGTGAGTAGCGCGCCGATCCGCTCGATCGTCTCGATGTTCCACGCATCGCCTTTCATTTCGCGCGGAATCGGTGACAGCTGAAGCACCAGCGGCCCGGCACGGCCACGCAGGCCTTCCAGCGCAGGCGCCACGAAATGGTCGAGCATCGCTGATGCATCGAGGAACAGCGGGTTCGGCTGCACCGCTTCACCGCGCTTTCCGCGCATCACCGCGTCGGCCACCATCGCCGGTGCTTTCAGCACGAAACGAAAATCCTGCGGCACCTGATTCGCATATCCGGTGTATTCGGACACCGTCAACGGCTGATAAAACGTGCGGTCGATTCCCACACAACGAAACAACGGATGTTGCGCGTACGCGCGGAGTCCGTGCCGTGCCAGTTGCGACTCGCTGTACTGGGCGCTGGTGTCGCTGCGCCACACCAGGCTGCGCCAGCCGGGAAAGAACCACGACGACGTTCCGAGGTAGACGTTGTGAGGCAGTTGCCGACCCAACCGGTTGATCGGATCGTCGAACTCGGCGGCCTCGACCGTCTCTCCGAAGCGGGACGCCGTGGGCTCACCGAATAAATCTTCGTCGGCGTCTTCGAACAGCGATTGGGTTTCGGGCTGCGGCGGCATGCCGCAAGTTTAGAAGGACGCCCGCCTAGGCGCCGGGCGCCTGCCGTTGATGCACGCCATGCTCAACGCGCCGGACCTGTTCGATCACGGCTTCGGTGTCGAGCGAAAGTTGCTTCGCGCGTGTCGTAGGGCCGGGAGTGGCGTCGAGCGGCAACCTGATCATGATCATCGTGCCGGCTCCGGCAACCGATTCGAACTTCAGAAAAGCGCCGATGCGCTGCGCGCGATTGCGCATGTTGAGCAAGCCGCGCCCGGTGCTGTTGCCGGCCGCTAACCCGCGGCCATTGTCGGTAATCCGAATCGATAGCCACTGTGAATCGCCCTCGTGGTCCATTGCAAGAGTGACGCGCACCATGCGCGCTCGCGAGTGCTTGATCGCGTTGGTCAGCGCTTCCTGTGTAATGCGCAGCACCGGCAGCACCGAGTTCGGATCGAGGTCGACTTCCTCCGGCAGGTTGCGTGCGTCCCACTGCAAATCCATTCCAGCGGCTTTTAAACGCGGCTCCATGCGGAAGCGCATGTTGCCCAGTGCCGCCAGAAGGTCCGAGTCTTCAGCGGCGAGCGCATCGATCGCAAGCCGCATATCGTCAATTGATTCCCGCAGAATCTGCGCGACCTGTTCGTTGGACATTGCGCCACGCTCGACCAGCATCAGCGACGACAACAGCTGCGAACCCAGGCCGTCGTGCATGTCCTGCATGATGCGTTGGCGCTCCTGCGCGCTCGCCTTCAGCCGCTCGCTTTCGCGTAACCGGTCGAAATTGCGCTTCAGCAACTGCTCGCGCTCGTGAATCCGCGTCTCAAGTTCCGTGTTGGTTTTCTCGACGTCGGCGAGCGAGCGCACGAAGCGGTCGATCAGCGATGCGCCGAGCGTGACCAGCAGCACCGGCGTGGCAATGTTAAGCAGTTCGGGACTCGCAAACGGCAATACGTCGATGTAGACCAAGAAGTCGTAGATCGCCGCGGCGAGTGCCAATAGCAGAGCGGCTACGACCGCTTTCAGCATTAAAGAGGGCGTAAAGAGCGCATGGCCCGCCAGAGTCATCACGCCAGTGGTCAGCGCCGCAAGCATCATCGCCTGCCATACGGCGCCGGCAGTTAGATCAAACGTATCGCCCGACAGCAAATAAAGGCCGGGCCCCATTGCGGCGAGCACGATCAAGCCAAATTCCGCGCGGGTCTGATGACGACCGCCCTGGCGCCACATCGTGATCGTCGCCACCGCCGTAAATACCGCCGTACCGATGTAAAAGGCTAAACGGAGCCAGAAGCGAGCATCGACCGGCATCGATTCGAAAACGGAGTCGAGTGATCGGAGTGCCCAGAAAGCAGACATCAATGCCAGCAGTCCAAACAGATTCTCGCTGCGGCGTCTAATCCATAGCGTCGCAAAACCGATGGCCAGCAAGACCGTGAGCAACAGTGACAGCCAGCGCAGCGTGTGGCTTACGAAAAACTCTCCGCCATAGCGCGGCTGCAGCTCGGCGGTCGGCCCGATGGCGATCGGCCCGATTCCGTGTACGCCCATGCCGTAAGACGTATAGATCAGCACGTCGTTGGTGTTGCGCATGAAGTCGACCGGCAGATTGATCAGGTGCGGCCGTCGCCATCGCACAAAACGCCGGTCTGAATCGAGTGGCAGATCGGCGACCATTTTGCCGTTGAGGTAAACGGTGCCGCCGGTAGGCAGTCGATTCAGCAGAATGCTCCAGCCGTCGGTGGGCGTCTCGGGCAGTGCGAACGCCGTTCTGAGCCACACGCCCTGCCGCACGGCGCCTGCGCTACCCGACGACCACCGCAGGGGTAGTGCGTGAGATTGCCATTCACTGTTGGCAGCGGGGAACGTCGAGCGCGCGCCCCCCACCCACTCAATTCGATCAAGCTTGATGGTTTCGTC
>JACCYC010000138.1 GCA_013696665.1 Burkholderiaceae bacterium
CTGACGAAAGTCACGACAAACTGATCATTGCAAGCCCAGATCAGATTGGCCGACGCTTCAACCAGCGATTTGTATTGCGCCTTGCTGCGCTTTAGACGATCAAGCTCGATCAGCTCGGTATGTGAACCGATCGTGTCCAGCACGAGCACTGCCTGCAGTTTGCGGGTCGGATCACTGCTCGCGTAGGGCACAAAGTGACTACGCAAGTGCAGGCGTCCGCCCGACGAACTGGTGCGCGCATTGATAACGTCGAACACCGGCGTGCCAGCAAGCGCCTTCTGCAGCGCGCTCATCACACCGGCGCGAGACTGCGACTTGAACTCGAACGCTTCGTCCCATTGAGGGCGCAACCGCGTTTCATTTCTGAGGCCCCAGCGACGCGGATCATTCCCCTGTGCATGCACCACCCGGCCTTGTGAATCGACAAGCCAGACCAGCACCGGAAGCCGGGCCAGCAAATCGACCTTGGTTTCCACCGCTGGCTCCGGCGCCGCAGCAGCTGCAGCGATCGTTCCCACCACTGGCCCCACCGCATCACCGATCGGTGGCCGTGCGACGCAGACCACGCGTACCGCACGGGCAACACCACCGATATCGCGCAGGCTCATGGCCTCATCGAACACGGCACCGGCCTTAAGAAACTTCTGATAAATGATGTTGATGCGCGCGCGATCAGGTTCGGACAACAGATAACCCAGGGGGAACCCGGTCGGATCGCTCGCCAGCAATCGGTCCGACGGCGGAGGAAATTCGCGCGGAAGCACAAGTTGTCCGCGCTCATCTCGATACCACGGCAGCCCTTTCATGCCGCCCATCCACTCGGCAAAGCGACGTGCGTCCTCCATCAGGCGCGCCGGCCCGAGGGGTTCGTGCGCTTCGCGGGTCAGCGCGACCACGATCACCGACGACTCGCGGCCGGGTTCCATGAACCGCACGCGGCCATTCCACAACGCTCCGTCAATGGTTCGACCGGCGGGTCGTATTTCAACGGCAACACTGGACTTCGATGGATGCTTGATCGGGTCGAGCGCTTCGGGAGGATCTGCGACCAAGACCTCTGACGCCAGACAGCCGACAATCGCGCGCTCGCCACGACCAATAAATTCACAGGCGGATCGGTTGACCTCGATGACTCGGCCGCTGCGCACCACGATCACCGGCGTTGGCATCGCGTGAATCGCCGCCTGCCAGCCGAACCGGGTCAGACTGCTGGCGATGGTGTGCTGTGTTTCGAGCGCCGGTGTGTGGCGGGCCATCGGTTGCTGTCGTCCGATCCACCACGCAGCGAGAAGCCATAATGGGAAACCCATTGCGAACGCAGGAATATCCCCCGATGCCCGCAGTGCACCGATTGCAAATACGCCAATCCAAGCGAGCACATAACAGGTCCATACGCGCGGCCAACCGCCATAGCTCAACGCAGCGAGCAACACCGCACCACCCGCGGCGTAGACCGCGGGTCCAGAAACAAATACAGCGGGCTGCGGCACCAGAGCGAACATCAGCGCCCAGAGCACGATTTCGGCGATCGCCGTCGCCCGATAGATTTTTCCACCCCGACTATCGGCAACTACAGCCTTGGATGCGGTCGCGTACTCAGTCGCAATCAGGAACCGAATTGCCGAGTTGACGCCATAGAGAACGAGCCAAGCAAGCGCCAGCCCGTCGGACCCCGCGCGCATCGCCGCGAAGGCTCCCAGCACCGCAATCAGCAGCAGTGCAGGGAGCAGCCGCCGCTCGGCGGCAAACGCGACCCTCAGGTCGAATAGTCCGTGCGGTGAAGCGCGGTCGCCGTCACGTGCAGCGATGGATTGGTCGCTCGAATGCATGGGCCCAGAGTGCGAAGCGCGTAGGTTTTCCGCCAGAACGTCCAGCATGCTAGGCGCAGGCTCGAGGCCGGGCAATCGCCGGTCGTCGGCGCAGAACGCCGGCAGCGAGGCTGCAGATTAGACTGAAAGGATGAGCCGCAGAGTACCGCGCCGGCTTTTATTGCAGACGGCGAGTGTCCTTGGTCACCGTGCGTGTGGAAGGTACAGCGCCCAGTTCTCCCGCGAACTGATATCCGTTCTTGCCGGCGCCCTTGGCGGCATACATCGCGTTGTCGGCTGCCGACAGCAGCGAATTGAAGTCGTGACCGTCAGCGGGAAAAAGTGCAATTCCGACGCTCGCGTGCATGCGCACGGTACGGCCGGGGACGTCAACATTCTCGCTGGCAGC
>JACCYC010000230.1 GCA_013696665.1 Burkholderiaceae bacterium
GAGTATCTGGGCAAGACCGTGCAGGTCATTCCACACATCACCAATGAGATTCAGGATTTTATCGAGCGTGGCGCCCGTGCTGCTTGGGACGGCAAGTGCGATATCGCGATCGTCGAGATCGGCGGCACCGTAGGTGATATCGAATCGCTGCCGTTTGTTGAAGCGGTTCGGCAGATGAAACTGCGTCTTGGGCCATCGTCGGCTTGTTACGTGCACCTGACGCTGGTGCCCTTCATCCCGTCTGCCGGCGAGCTCAAGACCAAGCCAACGCAGCACAGCGTGCAGAAAATGCGCGAGATCGGAATATTTCCAGACGTATTACTGTGCCGTGCGGACCGCCCAATCCCCGAAGACGAGCGCGCCAAGATTTCACTGTTTTCCAATGTTCCGATCGATGCTGTCATTTCGGCGTGGGACGTGAGTTCGATCTACAAGATTCCGAGCATGTTGCACCGGCAAGGCTTGGACGAGATCGTCTGCTTCAAGCTCGGCATCATCGCCAAGCCTGCAGATCTTTCGAGCTGGGACAATCTGGTCAACGCGCTCGAGCATCCGGAGCGTGAGATCACCATTGGCATGGTCGGCAAGTACGTGGAGCTTTCCGATTCGTACAAATCACTGATCGAGGCGTTGATGCACGCGGGCATCAACACACGCACGAAGGTCAAGATCGAGTACCTTGATTCCGAGCTGGTCGAAAGCGGTGGCGCGGCCGTGCTCGACAAACTCGACGGTGTGCTGGTGCCCGGCGGATTCGGCAAGCGCGGCACCGAAGGCAAGATTGCGGCGATTCGGCATGCGCGCGAAAACAAGGTGCCTTACCTTGGAATTTGCCTCGGCATGCAGCTGGCGACGATCGAGTTCGCGCGCAATGTGTGCGGACTTGCGGGCGCCAACTCCACCGAGTTCGATCCCGATACGCCGCATCCCGTGGTCGCCTTGATCACCGAGTGGACCGATCGCACGGGGCGGTTCGAACGCCGCGATGCTCTGTCCGATCTCGGCGGCACGATGCGCCTCGGATCCCAAAAATGTCCGATTGAACGTGGCACGCTGGCAGCGCGCATTTACGGTGCCGAAGTCAACGAACGTCATCGGCATCGCTACGAAGTCAACAATGCGTATGTGCCGCAGCTCGAGGCACAGGGCTACACGGTGTCCGCGCGCACGCCCAACGAGAAGCTCACCGAAATTATGGAGCTGCCTTCGCATCCGTTTTTTATCGGGGTTCAGTTTCACCCGGAGTTCACATCCACTCCGCGTCATGGACATCCGCTGTTCCGCGCCTTTATAGAAGCCGCGATCACCGCGCGACAGGCGCGCTTGGAACAACCTGCGACCGCAGCATTGGCTCCGCTGGCGCAAAAGGCCGCCGCGTGAAGCTAGCGGGGTTTGAGGTTGGGCTTGACCGACCCTTGTTCTTGATCGCAGGCCCCTGCGTGATCGAATCCGAGCAGATGGCCGTGGACACCGCCGGCCGCCTCAAGGAAATCACCGCCAGGCTCAATATTCCTTTTATCTACAAATCCAGCTTCGACAAGGCAAACCGCAGCTCGGGCAAAAGCTTTCGCGGTCTTGGCATCGACGAGGGGCTGCGCATCCTCGCCGCGGTTAAAGCGCAGCTCAAGGTTCCGGTGCTGACCGACGTTCACAGTGAGGACGAAATCAAACCGGCAGCCGGCGTGGTGGACGTTTTGCAGACGCCGGCCTTTCTGTGCCGCCAAACCGATTTCATTCGCGCGTGCGCTGTTTCCGGCCGGCCGGTGAATATCAAGAAGGGCCAGTTTCTTGCGCCGGGCGATATGAAAAATGTGATCGACAAGGCGCGCGACGCGGCCCGCGAGGCGGGGTTACCCGAGGACAGCTTCATGACGTGCGAGCGCGGTGCCTCGTTCGGCTACAACAATTTGGTGTCCGACATGCGTTCATTGGCGATCATGCGCGAGACTAAGGCACCGGTTGTGTTCGATGCCACTCATTCGGTGCAGTTGCCAGGAGGCCAGGGGACGAGCAGCGGCGGTCAGCGTGAGTTTGTGCCGGTATTGGCACGCGCCGCGGTCGCGGTGGGTGTGGCAGGGGTTTTCATGGAAACGCATCCTGACCCTAAGAACGCGAAGTCCGATGGACCCAATGCTGTGCCGCTTGATCGAATCGAGGAATTGCTTGAAACCTTGGTCGACATCGACCGGGTCACAAAGAAGCGCGGCTTTATAGAGGCCGAATTCGTTTAAGGGAGCACACGCAGTCATGAGCGCCATCGTCGACATCATCGGTCGCGAGATTCTGGATTCACGAGGCAACCCCACCGTTGAATGCGATGTGCTGCTCGA
>JACCYC010000162.1 GCA_013696665.1 Burkholderiaceae bacterium
GGCACCGCCAGTGCGGAAATGTGCATCGCGTCGGGAACGCTCCAGAATTCGGAACCCGCGGCCGCAGCATGCAGCTGTTCGCTGTTTACCGTGGCGACGATCGAATCACGCGCTCCGTGCACGAAGATCAGCGGAATTCGAATTGACTTCAGTGCCGTCACGGGATCCTTCTCGGGGCCTGGCAACATTGCGGCGGTCATTGCTGCAATCGGCGCCAGCGGTCCGCCTGCGGTTGCATCGCGCGCGACGCCGCGATAGCTGGCGAAGGCCGAGTCAATGACGGCGAGTCGGACACCGCTGGAATCCCGCGCAAGCAAACGCAGGGCGGTGGCGCCGCCGATGCTTTGACCAAAAACGACCAGGCGGGTCGCATCGACATCACTTCGCGTGCGTAAATACTTAAGTGCCGCCACGGCGTCGTCGACAATGCCATCGAGTGAAGGTTTACCCTCGGAGCGCCCGAAGCCGCGGTAGTCAATCATCAGCACGTTGTAACCGCGCGCCGGCATCCAGGACACGAGCGGCAGGTGATTGCTGACGTTGGCTGCGTTGCCGTGAAGATGCAGAACGGTGCCTTTCGCGAGTCCGCTGGCCGGCAGGAACCAACCGTGCAGTTGCGCGCGATCGCCGGAAATAACAAAGACGTCTTCGGCTTTTACATTGAGTTGCGCAGGTGTCGAGTACACGACGGCGTCGGGGTAAAAAAACATCCGTTCGACGCAGCCGGCAAGCATGGTGACGAGTAATCCTGTTAACGCGATACGTAGACGCATGGGGCGCTTTAGGCTCCGACGTGCTGAACGCGGCTGCGCCTCTGCCAGTGAGAAGCGCACGAGCATCGGGCGTACTACTTGGTGCACCTGATCTTTGCGACATTAACAGGCTCGGGCACGTCCATTGCCGAGGGCACTGCATCGCGCAAAGGTGCGCGCGAAATGTTCCCAATCACATCTCACAAGGAGTCAAAATGACGACCAAGACACTTATTGCAACCGCGATCGGCTTCGCTATGGCCGGCAGCGTCGCAGTTGCGCAGACCGGCACGACGACACCGCCGAGTACGACGACTCAGCCGGGCACGACCGCTACTCAGCCAATCACCGGCACCTCCCCATCAGGCGCGGCCGCTACTGGCACAAACCGTCCCTTGGGCACTACTGGTGCAACTACCGGCAGCGGTACGAGCGGTACCGGCACGAGTGGGACTACAGGTACCACCGGTTCAACGGGAAGCGCAGGTCCGACCGGCAGCACCGGTTCGACGGGTATGAGCGGTACTACGGGCACCGGCGCGACGGGTTCGTCGACAGGGGCCAGCGACACGATGGGTACAACTGGAAGTCGCCGCCCGGCACGCACTGACCGCGGTTAGAAAGTTATCCCGCGTCAATAGGCGAACCTGGCCTTGGCCAGGTTCGCCTATTGCGGAGTCCCAGACGCCGTTACGAGTCGCCCGAAAACACTTTGAAACGAGCGTGATTCAGGAAGAACGTAAATAACGCTGTTTCCGCCACGAACAGTCGCTGTCACAACGTTCTCGTAAAAACCCTTAGGTACGTTAATGCAGCCGTAGCTGACACGATTGTCGTTAGGCGTTGGCGTGGCTAAGCGCTCGGCGCGCTTCTCCTTCTCATTGGTTGTCAAAACGCGGTGCATCGACACACCGCTGTCGTAGTCAACCCAAACAACATCCTCGCCGCGTGCGTTGAGCCCCACCTCCGCGAGGAAGCGGCCGGCCGGCGTCGTACGCTCCTCCGGTCCAATTTCCGATAGTTTCTTGTCGCCGATGCCGGGAACCGTGTGGTCCCCGCGTGCAAGACCGAGAAGCACGGGGGTGTCGCCCAGTGGCCGCCCGGAACGGTCGAACACCCACAGGTGGGCTCGACGTTTGTCGATGATCATGAACGGCAAACCCGCGTTGTCGCCCGATCGCGCCACGGACTCGAGCAGCTTGGCGGCATCTCCGTTGAACCGGCCGGCAGCAGCGGCAGGCCCGATCTGTAACAACAGACAGGCTACAGTTGCCAGCGTTGCTGCGATTCTATGAACTTCGTACATGCGCACCACAACTCTCTTAGTGACAAAACTAGTAGCAAATAGGATACCAACCTGCATTACCGACCTCCGACAGGCCGCTGTGGCAACGCGCACCCAGCCGACGCGCGAGCTTACCCGCCTGATCCCGCGAGACGGCGCCCTACCCGGTCACCCGTGATGCCGCCTCGGCACCATTGGTCGCATATGACTGCATCGGCACACACGAACACATGATGTTCCGATCACCATATGCATTGTCGACCCGGCCCACCGGCGGCCAGTATTTGTGCTGCTTCAACGAGGCAACGGGAAATGCTGCGCGCTCGCGCGTGTAATCGTGCGCCCAATTTTCCGCCATTGCCATCGCCGCCGTATGCGGCGCATTTCGAAGGGCGTTATCGTCGCGGTCGACTTCGTTATTTTCGATTGCACGAATCTCATCGCGAATCGCGATCATCGCCTGGATGAATCGGTCGAGCTCGATCTTGGGTTCAGATTCCGTGGGTTCAACCATCAACGTGCCGGCGACCGGAAACGACAGCGTCGGCGCGTGAAACCCGTAATCCATCAATCGCTTCGCAACGTCTTCGGCGGAAATTCCGCTGGTCTCCCTGATCGGCCGCAGGTCGAGAATGCATTCGTGTGCGACATAGCCGTTCCGCCCCGAATACAGAACCGGAAAGTGCGGAGCCAGACTCCTGGCAATGTAATTCGCATTCAACAACGCAATTTCCGTGGCGCGTCTCAACCCTTCTCTGCCCATCATCGTGATGTACATCCAGGGGATCGGAAGAATGCCTGCGCTGCCAAAGTTTGCTGCGCTCACCATTCCGACTGTGCTGTCGGCGCCCAGTCTTCCCGGCAGATACGGTGCAAGGTGCGCCTTGACGGCCACCGGGCCGACACCCGGACCACCGCCGCCGTGCGGAATGCAAAACGTCTTGTGCAAATTCAAATGCGAAACGTCCGACCCGTACAGGCCGGGCTTTGCAACACCTACCAGTGCATTCAAGTTGGCGCCGTCGGTATACACCTGCCCGCCGTGCTCATGGATGATCTGGCAGATCTCGACGATCGGTTCCTCGAACACCCCGTGCGTTGACGGATAAGTCACCATCAGCGCTGCCAGGCTGCCGGCATGCAGTGACGCTTTTGCACGCAAGTCATCGACGTCGACATTGCCGTTTCGATCGGTCTTGATTGCAACGACTTCCATGCCGCACATCTGCGCCGAGGCGGGATTGGTCCCGTGCGCACTTTCCGGAATCAGGCAGATCTTGCGGTGCCCTTCACCCCGCGACCGGTGATACGCGCGTATCGCGAGCAGACCTGCATACTCGCCTTGCGCGCCCGAGTTCGGCTGCAGGCTGACCGCGTCGTAACCGGTGCACTCAGCCAGCATCTGCTCGAGTTCCAAGATCAGTTGCTGGTACCCCGCCGCCTGCTCAATCGGTGCAAGTGGGTGAATGTTGGAAAATTCCGGCCAGGTCACCGGAATCATCTCGCTGGTTGCATTCAGCTTCATCGTGCACGACCCGAGCGGGATCATGGTTCGATCAAGCGCGAGATCCTTGTCGGCCAATGTGCGCATGTAACGCAGCATCTCGTGCTCGCTATGGTGCGCGTTGAACACCGGGTGCGTCATAAATGGCGTGGTTCTGCGCAAAGACTGGGGTATTGCGCCATCGATTGCGCCATCGATTAGTCGGTCGAGGTCGTCAACGTCGGCGACTACGCTGAATAACTTCCAGATCGCGGCGACATTTGCGCGCGTCGTGGTCTCGTCAAGCGCAATGCCGATCATCTGCGGCATGCGCTCCCCGAAATTGCGCAGATTGATTCGTGCTGCACAAGCGGCAGCATGAACGCCAGCCGCATCGACGCCATTGACCACGATCGAATCAAAATAGCTATCGCTGACCTTCAGCCCGCCGCGCTTCAGACCCTCCGCCAGAATCGCTGTTAGACGGTGCACACGGCGCGCGATGCGTGTCAGGCCGTCGGGCCCGTGATAGACGGCGTACATGCTTGCCATTACCGCCAGCAGGACCTGGGCAGTGCAGATGTTCGACGTCGCTTTCTCGCGGCGGATATGTTGCTCGCGAGTCTGCAGCGTCAGTCGGTACGCAGGTTGGCCCTGCGAATCGACCGAAACACCCACCAGGCGCCCGGGTATCGATCGCTTGAATGCATCCTTGCACGCAAGGAATGCGGCGTGCGGGCCGCCGAAGCCGAACGGAACGCCGAATCGCTGCGAGTTGCCAACCACGATATCGGCACCCTCATCAGTGCCGCCCCAGTTTCCGGGAGCCTCGAGCAGCGTCAACGCAAGCAAATCCGTGGCAACGCAAAACAGCGCGCCGCGTTCGTGCGCCTGCGCCACCAGCGAACGCATATCGTGAATCAATCCCGTGGTCGACGGGTACTGCACCAGCACGCCAAAGTAATCCCCCGTGCTCAGCAGTTCTGGCACGAATCCGACTTTGACCTGCAGCCCAAGCGGTTCCGCACGCGTCCTGACAACTTCGATCGTTTGCGGGTGGCAATCGCTCGCCACAACAAAGACATTGCTCTTGCTCTTCGCGCTGCGCTTGGCAAGCGTCATCGCCTCCGCTGCGGCAGTCGCCTCATCAAGCAGCGAGGAATTTGAAATCTGCATGCCCGTCAGGTCGCACACCATCGTTTGAAAGTTCAGCAGCGCCTCGAGACGTCCCTGAGAAATCTCTGCCTGGTACGGCGTATATGCCGTGTACCAGGCGGGATTCTCGAGAACGTTGCGCAGGATGACCTTGGGCGTGTGCGTGTTGTAGTAGCCCTGCCCAATGAAGCTTCGGAACACCTGGTTCTTCAACGCGATCTCGCGGATTTTCACGAGCGCCTCTTCCTCGCTGATTGCAGCGGGAAGTGTCAACGGGCGCTTGAGCTTTATCGTGCCGGGCACGATCGAATCGACCAGTGCATCGAGCGACGCGGATCCAATCGACGCCAGCATCTCCGCGATTTCCGCATCGTTGGGCCCAAGATGGCGCGCGTGGAAGTCGTTATGGGCTTCAAGTTCGGCGAGCGACGACATGATTACTTGGCAGCCTCGACGTTGGATTGATACTGCTTGGCGTCCATCAACGTGTCGAGCGCGGATGTGCTCTTCATCTTGAAAATCCAGGCGTCGTACGGAGCCGAGTTGAGTTTCTGGGGCTCGGCCTCCAACGCATCGTTGAATGCGACGACTTCGCCATCGACGGGGGCGTAAATGTCGGAAGCCGCCTTGACCGATTCGACGACGCCGGCGGTATCGCCCGCCTTCAACGTCTGTCCCGTCTTGACGTCGCCCACATATACCAGGTCGCCCAGCATGTCTTGCGCCGCATCGGTGATGCCGATCCAGAGCAGTCCATCTTCGCCCTGGTTGATCCACTCGTGAGTCTTCGTGTACTTCAGATGACCGGGAAACTGCATTAATAACTCCTGTGAGATTTGGTTAAACCAATACCTTGCCATTGCGTACGAACGGCATTTTCACGACGAGCGCATTGAGCAACTTGCCGCGCACATCGACCTGCACCGTATCGCCGCGGTTAACTTCGCGCGGAACCCGCGCCATTGCAATCGAAGCCTGCAGCGTGGGGGAGAACGTGCCGCTCGTCGTCTCGCCATCTCCTGCGTGCGTCGTGACCTTTTGATGTGACCGCAGCACGCCACGATCCAGCAGCTTCAATCCAACCAGCTGGCAACGCGCGCTGCCGCGCTCGAGCGCGGTGCGCCCGATAAAGTCGCGCGAAGTCTTCATGTCGACTGTCCATGCGAGGCCAGCGTCAAGTGGCGAAACGTGTTCGTCCATGTCGTTGCCGTACAAATTCATTCCGGCTTCCAGTCGCAGCGTGTCGCGCGCGCCGAGCCCCGCCTGGGCGACTCCCGCAGCCCTGAGTTCCGCCCATAGCGTCGGGGCATCCTTCGCTGGGAGCATCACTTCGAAGCCGTCTTCGCCCGTGTACCCGGTACGCGCTACAAAAAGTTCGCCGATCGCCGCTGCAAAAAAAGGTGCGAGATTCTCAAGTGCGCTCTTAAGCTCCGGACGTGCCTGCCAGAGTTTTG
>JACCYC010000189.1 GCA_013696665.1 Burkholderiaceae bacterium
CGTGGCGCACCTAAAGGTAGGCGATCGCGTCATCGCGTTTGTTGGCGTCGGCGCATTTGCAGAGTTGTGTGCACTCCCGCCGCCTTGGCGATCGAGATTCCGGATGGTGTTAGCGACGATGTCGCGGCGGCGTTCACGCTCACGTACGCCACGTCGCATCACGCGCTGTTCGATCGCGGACACCTGAAAGCGGGTGAGACTCTGTTAGTCCTAGGCGCCGGTGGCGGCGTCGGGTTGGCGGCCGTCGAGCTCGGCAAAATTGCGGGCGCGCGTGTGATTGCGGCAGCTTCGAGCGCAGAGAAGCTTGCAGCGGCGAAGGAACACGGCGCCGACGATCTGATTGACTACTCCACGGTGGACCTGCGCGCGGCGGTCAAGGAACTGACCGGCAGCAACGGCGCCGACGTGATTTACGATCCTGTCGGTGGCCCGGGCACCGAAGCCGCGGTGCGCTCACTTGCATGGCGCGGGCGACTGCTGATCGTCGGCTTTGCGCAAGGTGAGATTCCGCGGGTCCCGGCGAATTTATTGCTGCTCAAGGGCGCCTCGGCTGTGGGCGTGTTCTGGGGGGACTTTGCAAAGCGTGAACCGAAGGCAAATTTAGCCATGTTGAAAGAGCTGTTCGCGTGGCTGAAGGACGGGAAGCTGAGACCCCATGTGTCGCGCGTCTATCCACTTGCTGAAACGCCGCGAGCGCTGGAGGCCCTGCTGGCGCGAAATGTGGTCGGTAAGCTCGTCGTTCGTCCGTAGGAATAGAAACATATGAGATTGGTCATTGCCTTGGCTTTCGTCGCGTCCATCGGCATGGCCGACGCCGCAGAGCGCAGTATCGATAAATCGATCGTAGTGCCCGCCACGCTCGATCAGACGTGGGGCGCGTGGACCACGCGCGAAGGCATCACGAGCTTCTTTGCGCCCGACGCGAAGATCGAGGCGAAGGTCGGCGGCGCGTTTCAGATCTACATCAATCCTCTAGCGGAACCCGGCGCAAAGGGTGCCGATGACATGCGATTCATGGCGCTGCAGCCCAAACAGATGCTGTCGTTCGACTGGAACGCACCACCGCATCTCCCGGCAGCGCGGCAGCAGCGAACATTTGTCGTGCTCCGCTTTGCGCCGGTCAGTGAAAAGGAAACGCGCCTGACTCTGCATCACACCGGTTGGGGCGACGGCGGCGAATGGGATAAGACGTTTGCCTATTTCGATCGTGCGTGGGACAGCGTGTTGGAAAATCTGAAGAAGCGTTTCGAAAGCGGCCCGCAGGATTGGACCGAGTGGATGAAGTCTCTGAGAAAGATGCAAGAGCAGGCCGCGCAAAAGAAGTAGATGGCTTACCTCGAGTTCGCTACGCGGTGCGATTTATCTGACCTTACGTCTGCTGCGCGTATCGCCAGCCAATATCGGCGAGCGCTCGAGCGCGTGCTCCCGACTGCGCTGCGTTATCAGACGATGCGATGCCTTCGGTGGAGCGCTTGAAAACACCCTGCAGAATCGCCGCAATGCGAAACAGGTTGTACGCCAGATAAAAATTCCAGTGATCGATCGTGCGACCGGTTCGTTCGGTGTATCGCTGCCGATACTCTTCTTCGGTAGGAATACCGAGCGCTCGATAGTCCAGTCCAGCAATGCCACGAAAGGCGCCCGGCGGGATATGCCAGCTCATGCAGTGGTACGAAAAGTCCGCGAGCGGATGGCCGAGTGTCGATAGCTCCCAATCGAGCACGGCGATGACGCGCGGCTCGGTCGGATGAAATATCAAATTGTCCATTCGGTAGTCGCCGTGCACGACGGTCGTCTCACCGCCCGCCGGGATGTGCTGCGGCAGCCATTCGATCAAACGATTCATTGCATCGACTGATCCGGTTTCCGAAGCCCGATACTGCTTGCTCCAACGACCGATCTGGCGCTCGAAATAATTGCCCGCCTTGCCGAAGTCGCCCAGACCGGCACGCTCAATGTCGACCGCGTGCAACTTCGCGATCACACGATTCATTTCGTCATAGATCGCCGCGCGCTCGACGGGTGAACTGTCGGGAAGCGATTGTTCCCAGAAAATTCGGCCGTCAACGTGCTCCATTACAAAGAACGCACGGCCAATCACCGCTTCATCCTCGACCAGAAGCCGCATGCGCGGCACCGGTACGCCGTATTCAGCCAACGCGCTCATCACGCGAAACTCGCGCTCGACGGCATGTGCGGAAGGCAGCAGCCTGGAGACCGGGCCGGGCTTGCTCCGCATCACATACGTGCTTTGCGGAGTCGACAGCAGGTACGTCGGATTCGATTGCCCTCCCTGAAACTGCTCGATCTCCAGAGGCCCGGCAAACCCCGCAAGGTTCTGCTGCAGGCAGGTCTCAAGCTTGTTTCGATCGAAATCGTGACGGGCAGTGACCGCGCCAAGCTGCGTCATTTCGCTGCTTCAGTCGTCCCGGGTGCTTTGACGACACCGCTTTGTATCAAGCGCTTGATGTTATCGGTCGTATAACCGAGCTCGGTGAGCAGCACCTCGGTGTTCGCGCCCGCGGCTGGCGCTGCACGCGATTTCCATGCAATCGAAGGTGTCATTGCAGCCAGCGGGCCGACCTCAGTCACGCCGCGCTCGCGGTGTACGAGGCTTCGCGCGCGGTGATGCGGATGCTGGAGCGCTTCGGCGGGCGTCAGTATCGGCGTCACACAAGCGTCCACCGTGTCGAAGACCGCAAGCCAGTGCGCGCGTGTGTGCTGCGCGATTCGCTCTGCCACGAGTTCAAAGGTATTCGATGCTGCGGTTGAGCCCGGCGCTTCGCCAAGTTCCCAGTGGCGCGACTGCAGTGCATGCAGACCCACTGCCTCACAAAACGCCTGCCAAAACTTCAGTTCAAGTGCACCGACCGCAAGCGCGAGTTCGTCCGCCGTCTGATAGATCTGGTAACACGCAGCACCGCCAGTCAACAATGTTTTTCCAGCAATGGGGTCCAAACCGCCATCGATGCTTGCGTGCGGAAATAAATGATGGACTAACAGACCATCGGTCATCGCCACGTCGACGTGCGCGCCCCGGTCGGTAC
>JACCYC010000198.1 GCA_013696665.1 Burkholderiaceae bacterium
AAAAATGTCGCCAGCGTTGCCGTCACGTAGCCGAACACGGCAAACGTGTACAGCGCCAGGAACAGGCACAGCACGCGGCCCTCTGCCGTCTGCGGCCAATACTCGGATCCCAGCGTCGTCATGATCATCGCCGTCCACCAGAGTGCAGCGCCGTAGTTATCCAGGCCGCGCCCATCGGGATTGTTGTTCTCGAAGCCATACATCCCGGCGGCGCCGACCACTGTGACGATCAGCGTCAGCAAGGCGACGTAGCCGAAACCGCGCCGGCCCATGCTGGCGCCCAGTGCGCGCATGCCGCGGTTGACCGAACCGAGAACACGCACCAGCCGCAGGCCGCGCGTCACACGCGCGAGGCGCGCCAGCCGCAGCAGGCGCACGATGCGCAGCACGCGCAGGGCCGGCGCCAGCAGCGCAATCGCCGTCAGCCAGTTGCTCTTCAGAAAGGCGAGCTTGAGCGGCGCCAGCACGAACCCGAGCGCGAACTCGACAATGAAGGCAATCCAGATCACGAGGCCGGCCGTTTCCAGCGGCGGGCTCAAACCCCAGATGATCTCGACCACGAACAGGGCGAGCCAGATGAAGGCCAACACCAGCATTGGAATCTCAAGCCAGCCTTGCAGCCGCTCGAGCAATTGCTGCCGCTCGCTGGCGATTTGATGTTCGGTAGACAAGATGGGTTCGTTCATCGGTGCGCCCTGCCGTTGTTGAACACGGTTGCCTCGGATCCGAGTGCCTGCCCACGCAAGCAAGCAGTTTTACTGCCTGCCTCGAGTCGCCACGGATCCTCCAGGTGCGCTTGCTACCTGGGCAAGCGCCCGCTCACAGCGGCGTCTTGCTATTCCTTGTCGTGCTGGAACATTTCGTCCTTCGAACGCTCCTGTTGTGCGGCCCGATGCACGGCGTTTGCCAGGGTCGTGCGATGGTTGACGAACTGGAACAGCACGCATGAAAAGCGTCAGCGCCACCAGCAGCACCGCAATGACCGCGAGCAGCACGACGTCGCGCGTGCGTCCGATGGCGTGCCCTAGAAGTTCAAGCCTCGATGGGACGGTGCCGTGGTCGCGAGCCGCTTTGCCTTCCGGATTCTCGCGCATGGAGTTCTAAGGATGCGATGGGCATTCCCGTTGCTTATGGGTGGCTCGCCCACAATCGGCGAAGGAATTATGAACCTGCTACAAGTTGCTTCGCTGACCGCCGCAACGCTGATTCTCGCGGCATGCGCCGGGCCTGCCGACAAGTCGGTGACGATCGGTATCGGCCCCAATCCGCAGTTGCCTGCCCCCAACAAGCCGTTGATCCCCACGGTGAACATTGCGCCGGCAGTCGGCTGGCCGAGCGGCACGACGCCAACCGCCGCGCCTGGAACGAAAGTCGTTGCATTCGCGGGCGGGCTCGAACATCCGCGTTGGGTCTATGTGTTGCCCAACGGCGATGTGCTGGTTGCTGAATCGAATGCGCCGAAGCGACCCGAACACACCGGTTTGTATTTCTGGATCATGGGCAAGGTGCAGGCGCGCGCTGGCGCCGGTGTGCCGAGCGCTGATCGCGTCAGCTTGCTGCGTGACGCCGACGGCGACGGCGTGGCCGAAGTCAAGTCGACGTTTCTGGAAGGGCTTAACTCACCGTTCGGCATGGCGCTGGTCGGCGACCAGTTCTATGTTGCCAATACCGATGCGGTGATGCGCTTTCCGTACGTCGCGGGCGAGACGCGCATTACCGCGCCCGGCACCAAGGTCGTCGATCTTCCGGCCGGCCCGTTTAATCATCACTGGACCAAGAACGTCATCGCTAATCGTGACGGCTCGAAGCTGTACGCAACGGTCGGCTCGAACAGCAACGCCGGTGAGAACGGCCTGGGAATCGAAGAAGGCCGCGCTGCGATCTGGGAGGTCGACCCGGCCACCAGTTCGAAGCGCTTGTTCGCAAGCGGACTGCGCAATCCGAACGGCATGGCGTGGGAGCCCACCACCGGTGTGCTGTGGACCGTGGCCAACGAACGCGACGACCTTGGCCACAATTTGGTACCCGACTACCTGACCTCGGTGGTTGATGGCAAGTTTTATGGGTGGCCCTGGAGCTACTACGGCCAGCACGTCGACGAACGAGTCGAGCCAAGACGGCCCGACATGGTCGCCAAGGCGATCGCTCCCGACTACGCGCTGGGCTCGCACGTCGCTGCGCTCGGCTTGACGCACAGCGCGGGCAATGCGTTGCCGCCGCAGTTCGCCGAAGGCATGTTCATCGGACAGCACGGCTCCTGGAACCGCGAACCGCGGAGCGGTTACAACGTGGTCTTCATCCCATTTGCTGCCGGCCGACCGTCGGGTCAACCGATCGATGTACTAACCGGTTTCGTCAACGCCGACGGTAAGGCGCACGGACGCCCGGTGGGCGTTGCGATTGACCGGCGTGGCGCGTTGCTCGTGGCCGACGATGTCGGCAACATCATCTGGCGCGTAACAGCGGCCGGTGCCCAGTAAAGCGTTAGGCTGGCTCGCAGTATCGGCCTGCGTGCTAGTTGCGCAGGCCTCGCTTGCGCAAGTCAGCCCGCCGCGGCAGGCAACGCGGAATGCACCTGCCGATACCGCTGAAGCAGCACGGCGC